>NZ_MTQB01000012.1:0-107761 GCF_001974855.1 Pseudoalteromonas sp. SK18
ATAACGTTAAGATGACAGTAACTCTAATCGCGCCAATCGCGATGGACGAAGGTCTTCGTTTCGCTATCCGTGAAGGTGGCCGTACTGTTGGTGCTGGTGTTGTTGCAACTATCGTTGAGTAATCAACAGTTGTAATGCATTAAGCATTAAAAAAACCCGAGCTTAGTCTCGGGTTTTTTAATGTCTGCAATAAAGTACAGGTTTCAGGTGCGAGGTTTCAGGTATTAGGTAAAGCAGCTCGGTATTAGTTTTAACAATATTGCGTGGGTCTAATTTAGTGGCAACTAAGGTAAAGCATAAAGCTGGCGTCATTACCTTGGCTATAGTTGTCTAGTTAATTTGACCACCCATTAAAATAAATGTTATGCTAATAAGCATATTTGAACTTAGTAAGGCTAATTGATAGTCTGTTAACTCTAAAAATTATAATAAATTTTTTAAAGGGAATTGAAATAAACGATGATTAGAAAGCTTCTTTTGACCTGTTCTTTTTTGTTTTCTTCGACGGTAGTGGCAAACGCTCCGTCTTACTTTAATAAAGAGATTGATAGTGAATACAGAGCATTAATTCAGCACGTTAAAGAAATGATGCCCGAAACTAACTTGCAGTTAGCTTATTTACCATCTTTCTACCCATATAGCCTATTAGATATTCGCCCTACCAAATTTAAAAGCGATAAGGATAAGCAAGCTTTCGCAAATTTTAACTTTGGGGTTTTTGGAAGAGCTTTATTAAATATTAATAAAGGGCAGTTATCTAGTCTACCCAATATTTCAATTTGCAAGGAAATGAAATGTGAAAACGAGCGAATAGTATTGATTAAGAAATTTGTCAAAGAGTCAGACAAAGAAATAAAGTCGCTGCTAGAAAATAAGGGCTTGTTCATCATTCAACAGACGACACCACATGTATATAGAGTCAATAATACCTTTTTTAGCCCTACTCAGTTAATCACATATTACCCATCAAAAAAAGCTGGCTTCGTCCCCTCTGGAGATTACAAAGTATCCACACCTGATGATGAGCAAGATCTAATGAATCTATCTAGTTCTACGCAAGCACTCAGAGATGTGATGGCTAAATATAAGGTTGCCGCCATAACAAAAGAAAATAAAGCAGCTGTGAATGTGATTTTCGGTGGAATCGGAGATAATCATTGGGGCGTTGTATTCAATCATAAATATGATTTTCCAAGTTCCGGCGAATACAATGACATTGGGCTAGAATACGATATCATACAAAAAATATCTGACGAAAGCTTTTACTATCAAACAAACTGACTTAAATAGTAACCAGTTAAAATATAAGCTAAATTTTTGGTTTTATACACGTTAACTCTCACTTTAAGTTCATTTTTTTAAATAAAAAAATATAGCCTTAGAGCCACTAATACTACTTATAGGTACTAAATTAACTCAATAGCCCGAGCTTAGGCTCGGCTTTTTATGCCTGCAATAAAATACAGGTTTCAGGTTTTAGGTAAAGCAGCTAGGTGTTAATTTTAACACTGTCACTTGGGTTGAGTTTTACGAAACTCGAGAATAAAAAACGCGGCTATGGGCCGCGTTATATATTGAAGTTAGTGTTAGTTATGTTTTTCTAACCTGATACCTGATACCTGATACCTGATACCTGATACCTGATACCTAGTGTTTTTTCGCATACGCTTCGGCTTGCTTCCACACTCTTAGAGTATTGCCACTTAAAATCTTTTTAATATCGGTGTCACTGTAACCCCTGTCCATTAAGCCTTGAACTAGGTTAGGGTAGCTAGATACATCCTTTAAACCGATAGGCAGTGAGTCACCTACACCGTCGTAATCAGAGCCAATACCAACATGATCGATACCAATTAGCTTCACAACGTGATCAATATGATCAAGTACTTGCTCAAGACTAGCAAATGGGAAGGGGTTTTTAGCGCGGTACATAGCATCAAAATCTTTAGCTACTTTCTTGCCTTCTTCAGTAATTGTTTGTTTTTTACTTTTGAATTGATCGTACCAACTTCCGGCTTTTGAAGTAACAAAACTTGAACCAAAATTAATTTGGATCACACCGCCGTTCTTTTTAAGAGCTAACAGCATGTCGTCATTCATATTACGCTCAAAACCCGGTGTGTATTTACGCAGTGATGAGTGTGACGCAATAACAGGTGTATTAGACAACTCCATCACTTGATAAAATGCATCATCCGAAATATGTGATACATCAATTAGCATCCCTATATTGTTCATTTCAGCAACCAGCTCTTTACCGAATGGGCTTAAGCCTTTCCACTTGCGACGAATATCGTATGATGAGTCAGAAATATGATTGCTTTGCGAGTGAGCTAGGGTGATGTAACGCACGCCACGGTCAAAAAAGTGTTGTAGGTTTTTCATTTCGCCCTCGATAGGCGATCCGTTTTCCATACCCATGGCAATCGACATTTTACCTTGCGCAAATTGTGCTTCTATATCGCTTGTTGAGCTGGCAATGGCAAACTTATCTGGAGCACGAAACGCAATCGCTTCCATACCATCAATCAATTGATTCGCTAATTGAAAGCTTTTACCTTTGCCTTCAAACTCTAAATGGGCAGGAATATAAATCGACATAAATGGCGCATTTAAGCCGCCTTTTACTGCACGAGGGTAGTCAAAATCGCCACCTTCAGTGGCTTTAGTTACATCCGCCCATTTATCATGAATACGGTAAGGTACATCAATGTGGGTGTCGATTAAAATGGTATCGTGAGCAAGCTTAATTGCTTTATCTGAGGGAGTTATTTCAGCGTGAACTGCGCCTGTTAATGCAATCGACATTGCAGCAACTATTGAGCTTAGTTTTATCATTTATAATGGCTCTTTAAGTTAAAAAAGCCATTGTCTATTTTTACGCCGTGTCTGACAAGTTTACTCGTCGAATTGCGCTTCACTTTGCAGTGCTTTAAATTCACTTTTAGAAATAATGGTGACCGACTCGTGTAGTTCAGAGAAAAATACCATAGCTTCGCCGCTTTTTAATTGCTGATTAACTTGCGCCACTTTACTTTCAATACTGAATTCTTGTTCGCCATAATCTGTGCCTTCACGCAGTACATAGCTTTCAATTAGGTTGTACAGTGTGTCTTTATCAAGTTGTTCAAAAGGAATAATCATAGTCACTCTTTATCGGTGTTATTAAATACACATTGCTTAAAATAATTAGGCACCACTTGCTCTAACCAATACACCGGTTTAAACGGGTTGTTACCGCTAATAAAGCCAACGTGGCCGCCTTTTTCAGAGATACGCAGCGTAACATGCTCACTTACATCCTGACTACTTGGAACCGCTTTAATCGATAGCATAGGGTCGTCTTTGGCATGAATAATTAGTGTGGGTGTCGCAATATCTTTTAAATACGGCATTGCACTGGCTTTTTCGTAGTAATCGTGTGCATTTTCAAAACCATGTAACGGTGCTGTAAGCTGATTATCGAACTCTAATAAATCATCAATTTCCATTAATTGATCAGTGGTGATCGGTATCTGCTGTTTAATTTGCGGTAACTTACGTTGCATCGATTTTTTCATTCGATCGAGCAAGTATTTTTGATAAATTTTCCCCAAGCTTTTACGAATAACATCACTAGATGATGACAAATCATAGGGCGCAGATATCACGGCGGCTGCACTAAGCGGGCAGTGAATCTGTTCTTCACCTAAGTACTTAGCCAGTACATTGCCACCTAATGAAAAACCCACCGCCACAATCGGACGATTTGGAAATTGTTGTTTTAAATGATTAATAAAAAAAGCTAAATCGGCGGTGTCGCCACTATGGTAGGCTCTTGGTAAGCGGTTTACTTCGGTTGAGCAGTTTCTAAAGTGCATCAACACGACAGCAAAGCCTTGCTTTTTTAATGCCTTCATCATGCCTTTGGCATAAAAACTATTGATATTGCCTTCAAGTCCATGAAGTACCACTGCAAGCGGGGCTGTTTCGTTATGCGGGAGTGACCAAGCAAGCTCGATAAAGTCACCGTCGGGCGTATCAAGTTGCGCAAGTTCGTAGCGAGTATGGTGAAAAGGGCGAAAAAAACGCGGCATTATGGTTTGAACGTGTCGATTGGTCATCCACCATGCGGGTTTGAACTTAGGGATCATGTCTGTACTACGCACTTTGCAATAAACGAAGCGCTAGTGTAGCAAATTTTTTATATTTAAAAATAAAAAGCGCCTAATCAGTAAACTAATAAGGCGCTTTGTGCGTCGTGCTTAATGCTGTTCTTTAATGTCTGCATCGTGTACTTTTTTCATGAAAAAATACACAAAGAAGAGGCATAAACTAATAACGACGCCTAAAAATCCAAATGATAAAAATAGTACTGGGTCGCTAAAAAAATCTCTAAAGAATACGTCCATAATTGCCTCCTGATGTCTATGGGGTAATCATAGGCTGGCTCAGCGGTGCTTGGTATGATCCAGATCAAGCTATTTTCCTGATTATAAAAAGAGCCGTAAAGAAGTTGATTTGGATCAAGTTGGTTGGATAGAGCATAGCGAAACCCAACGAGAGCTAATGATAAAAAGCAGTTACAAGGTAATGAATTACTGTGGATTGTCATTTATGACGATAATTTTTGCTGTAATTGTTTTCCTCTAAAGCGTAGCGTCTCTAAACCTCTTTGTGAGTCAGTCATTTAAAGATCTTTTTGCACAAAGAGAACAGAATGAGAAGTAAATGAGGGCAGACCCAAACAGCAAGGCAGTTAATTTTTTAGCTTTTTACAGTTCCCTCTAAAAGCGCAGTGTCTCTTACACTCTTTGTGAATAAGTTACTTAAGATCCTTGATACACAAAGAGAAAACAATGAGTAGCAAATGAGGGTAACCAGGCTGCTGATCGCTGACAGCCAAAATGAATAGCTAGGAACGAATAGCTTACAAATACAGCGCACTATTATCTGGCGCTGTGCATGCTAATAACTCAAGCCTATTAACTGCATTGATCAACATCTGTTGCTGCTGTTTTTCAAGCTTGAGCTCAGCACTGAGTAGCTCTTTACGAATTACAGCGTAATCGGCAATCTCGGTTTGATTGGCTTTTAAATGACTTCGAGCACTGCGCAGCGGCTTTAATACCTGAGTATCAAATTCACTGGCTACTTGTTGTAAGCACCTCAATTGTTCGGCGTTAATGCTTAAATTTAACGAGTCTAGGTAATAAAGTAATAAACACAAATTAACGTTTTTACTTTGCTGGTTTTGTAAATCCAGCAAGGTTTGTTGTTGCTCAGGCTTGGCGTACAAAGTGCACGCAAATTGCCAAAAATCGTTGCTATTGAGCAAGTTCATCGGCGAATGCCTGCTCTTTTTGTTCCATTTCTTCAAGGGCCATAAGTAGCTCTTCTTCAACATCGTTAAGCTTAGGCGTAAGTGTGGCTTGTTTAGTAATTAACTCTTTAAGCTTGCCTTTATTTTCGTCGTTATAGAGAGTGTTATCGCCTAGCGCCTCTTCAACGTCAGCTAGTTCTGCAGCAAATTTATCTAATTGCTTTTCAAGTTTTTCAATTTGCTTTTTCAGCGGCTGAATTGCCTTTCTAAACTCGGCCTCTAAGCGTTTTTGCTCTTTACGGTTAACTTGAGAGTGGGCTTTTGGTTCTTCGTCGGTGTCGTTTTTAGCGGCTTCTTTATTTGCATTAAGTAGCCACTGATAATACGCGTCTAGGTCGTAGCCAAATTGAGTGACCTCGCCATTATCAACTAAATAAAATTCATCGGCGGTATTTTTAAGCATATGGCGATCATGCGATACCGTGACCATAGCGCCTTCAAAGCCTTGTAATGCCATAACTAAAGCGTGGCGCATTTCTAAATCAAGGTGGTTGGTTGGCTCATCGAGTAGTAGTAAATTTGGTTTTTGATAAACCAACATAGCCAGTACTAAACGGGCTTTTTCACCGCCAGAAAAGGGAGCTACAGGGTCGAGTGCTTTATCGCCTACAAAGGCAAAACCGCCTAAAAAGTCACGCAATGATTGTTCGCTGGCTTTAGGGTTTAAGCGTTGCAGGTGAGTGACGGCACTGGCTTTTAAATCTAGAGACTCAAGTTGATGCTGCGCAAAGTAGCCAATGTTTAAGCCTTGATGCTGAAACACTTCACCTGCTTGAGGTTGTAAGTCACCTGATAGTAATTTAATCAGTGTTGATTTACCTGCGCCATTTCTACCAAGTAGTGCAATACGGCTGCCTGGTACTAAGTTCAGCTTAATACTGTTTAAAATGGTGACATCGCCATAACCGGCTTTGGCTTTGTCGAGCGTCATTAACGGGTTAGGCAGAGCGGTTGGCTCGGCAAATTCAAAATAAAATGGTGAGTCAACATGTGCTGGGGCAAGTTTTTCCATGCGCTCTAGCGCTTTAACACGGCTTTGTGCCTGTTTGGCTTTACTGGCTTTGGCTTTAAAGCGGGTAATGAACTGCTCTAGGTGGGCAATTTGCTCTTGTTGTTTTTCAAACATGGCTTGCTGCTGCAATAGGCGCTCAGCTTTTTGGCGTTCAAACTGCGAGTAGTTACCTTTGTACACATTAATAAGTTGTTTATCTATATGCCAAATTTGATCAACCACAGCATCTAAAAACTCACGGTCGTGAGAAATAAGTACTAGCGTGCCGGTGTAGGCACGTAAAAAACGCTCGAGCCAATACACGGCATCTAAATCAAGGTGGTTTGTTGGCTCATCCAGTAACAGTAAGTCGGCATCGCGAATAAGCGCTTGGGCTAAGTTTAAGCGCATGCGCCAACCACCCGAAAATGCACTTACCGGGTTTTCTATTTGATTATTAGCAAAGCCTAAACCATGTAACAGCTCTCCGGCTTTGGCTTCAATGCTATAGCCTTTAATATTTTCAAGCTGAATATGCACTTTAGCTTGAGTGTCGCCATCGTTATTTTGCTCGGCTTCACGCAACGCAATTCTTAGTGCGTAGTATTCAGGGTGGCCTTGCAGTACGTAATCTATGGCGCTTATTTCAAGGGCGGGGGTTTCTTGCTTTACCGAGGCCAGTGACCAATCTTTAGGAATACTGCAATTACCACCATCTAACGAAAGCTCAGACTTTAATAAACTAAATAGCGTTGACTTACCACAGCCATTGGCACCAACAAGGCCCACTTTGTGCTCTGGGAATAATGTAGCCGATGCATTTTTTAATAAAGCTTTGCCACCGCGAAGCAGTTCTATTTCTGAGATTTGGATCATAAATACGTTACTTTACTGTGCCTTGATTGAATTGCCGCCATTATAACACGGATCTTATTAGCCATATCAATCGTATCAAGTAGGCAAATATTGCGATAAAATAACGTTAGTCAAAACGGTAGGAAAAGCGAAGTGAAACATAAAAAACGATTTATTGCTGGAGCAACGTGTCCTGAGTGTAAAACCATGGATATGTTAATGCTTTACAAAGAGCACGACGTAGAAAAAGTTGAATGTATGCAGTGTGGTCATAAAATGGCTCAACCAGAGCAGGCTGTGCAGGCATCAACACGCCAATTTGAACAGATCATTGGCGTGTTTAATCCAGGCGACTAGCGTCTTGCTAGTGCTGCTTAATAATGCGGCGGCGGTGGCTCTGGCATATTCGACATCATAGGCTGTGATGACTGCGATTCTTTGAGTTTTTCAGCCAGCAACTCGGTTTGGCGCTTTATTTTTGCCAACTGTTGCTGGTGAACTTTTATTTCATCATTTAAAATTTCAATCGTTTCGTCTTGAAAAGCCACTTTAGCCTCAAGTTCCATTAACCGATGTTCAATTGTGTTCATTTGGTTCTCGTATAATAAAGCGCTCAGCGATTCCGCTTGAGCTTTCAGTTAACAATGATTTACCGTTATCTGTAAATGTCACATCAAGTACCACTGCTGATTTTGGCTTGCTGCCTTCTCGCGGGGTCACTTGCCATGTTTGAATTTTTTCACCACTATTTAGCTGCCATAAATCCACTCGTTTGTTTGGTGAACCTGTTGCTAATAAAGTGCCTTGGTCGTTAAAGCGCACCGCAGTAAAAATTTTCTGACGCGCAATATACTTTAGTTTACTGACAAGGTCACCTGTAGTCAGCTTCCATACATTTGCTTGTGCCATACTGTCGGCGGTAAAAGCATAACGCCCTTGAGGATCTAAAGCGACTTGAGTTACTCGGGTTGGGTGATTAAAGCGATGAATAACTTGTCCACTTTGGGTATCCCATAAGTAGGCCACATAATCGTTTGAGCCGCTCAATGCATAGCGCCCATTAGGTGATAGGTCTACGGTGTTTACTTTATCTTGGTGGCCTAAAAATTCAATGCGTCTGCCAGTATTAAGGTTTATAAATATTACAACGCCATCGCTACGCCCGTATAAAACACTGTTGCCTTGGTTACTAATGGCAATATCGCGAATGCTGGCTTTTTGTATTTTATAAAAACCTTTATTTTTTCCTGAGGCAATATCCCAAACGGCGAAGGTGGTTTTTTCGGCGGTAACAGCCACGCTATTATCAAAAGCAATGGCTACAGCGTAAACAAGGCTATCTTGCGCTTGTTGTTGAAACCATTGGTATTTAAGGGCTTGCTGTTGATTATCCCAAAGTGCGACCCCATGATTGATAGAAGACACTAAGCTGTATTGACCATCATGCGAGAGTGCGGATGAGAAAGCACCTTGTGCCGTGTGCTCAAAGCTAGCCACTGCTTGTTGTTTTTCATCACTACATGCAATTGTTAATAAACAGCAGGTAGCAACTAAAAAAGTACGAAATAACGACATATTACAGGTATTTCCTCTTAACTCTTCGTGACTGAGAGGTTAGACTAGGTTGCGAAAAACGCCTAGGTTGTTTGTCTAATCACTGGATATGTTTTTAGTTTAGCTATTAAACAAGCAGCCTACCATGTAGGCCGTTAATCTTTAACTAGTAATATTACAATAAATGACAACTGCAAAGTGTGTCGGAGATTTAAAATGAGAAAGACGATTAAATTGTCATTGATTGCAGCGTCAGTTTTAGCGCTTACAGCTTGTAATCAAGAAGCAAAAAAAGAGCAAGCAGACGTTAAACTAGATACTGTAGCGCAACAACAAGCATACGGTATTGGTGCATCTGTAGGTAACTTTTTAAATAAAGACCTAGCGGATAAAAAAGAAATTGGTATCGAATTAGATCAAGCATTATTAATGCGTGGTTTTGAAGATGCACTTGCCGGTAATGCTAAAATTGACGAAGAAAAAATTCGTGAAGTATTAACAGCATTAGATGAGTCAGTGCGTACTAAACAAGAAGAAAAAGCAAAGGTAGAGTCTGAAAAAAGCAAAGTTGAGGGTGAAAAATACCTAGCTGATAATGCTAAAAAAGAAGGCGTAATGGTTACTGAGTCTGGTTTACAGTACGAAGTAATGAGCGAAGGCGAAGGCGCTAAGCCAGTAGCGACTGACGTGGTTAAAGTACATTATAAAGGTACTCTTTTAGACGGTACTGAATTTGATAGCTCTTATTCACGTAACGAGCCAACAACTTTCCCACTAAACCGTGTTATTCCTGGTTGGACTGAAGGCTTACAGCTTATGCCTGTAGGTTCTAAGTATAAGTTTACTATCCCTTCAGATCTTGCTTACGGTGACCGTGACTTAGGTAAAATCCCTGCTAATTCAACACTTATTTTTGAAGTTGAATTATTAGAAATTCAAAATGATGCAGAAGCTGCCGCTGCAGAATAAGCGTTATTGATTAATAAAAAAGGGACTCAAGGTCCCTTTTTTATTGTGTTGAATAACTAATTAGTCAGTGTGATTAGAATATAAGTTATCAATTAACTCATCTTCAAGTGCAAAGCGCGCTTCTAGTGCTTCACCCATGACTGATAGGTCGTTATCAAATCCGGTTAATAAATCTTCTGCATCTACCTCTGCGTATTTATCGTTGAAATCCAGAGCAATGTCTGTGGTATCTGAAATACGTGGGTATATAGTATTAGCAAGCTGCTGGCTTTCTAGGCCTTTCTTTTCGCAAGCTTTGGCAATATCGTCGTACACTTCAAAGTGGCCGGCTGATAGGTAATCCATTAAGATTTGGCAAAATGCTTGAATTTGAGACGGTTCAGGCAAAGATTGATCTTTTTTCTCGTAAGGTGAAAAGCCCGCAATCTTACAATAAAGTACAATTAGCTCTTGGCGTTCGTTTAACCAATTGTCGATGACCGTATGGCTACCCCCCCACTTTTGTTGAGCTTTTTCTACACGCTTCAGCATAATTCTTCTCCTAAGCTGGGTTGGATTTTTAATTGGTATTAATGTTTATATTATCCAAGATATATTTAATTGACGTGTATATCAACAAGTAAAATAGATGTAATACCAGAGAGAGTTTTGTTTAAGGGAATAAGTTGTAAGTATTTATTTCAGGCAAGAAAAAACCACCTATTACGGTGGTTTAATTTCTTTATTAGACTTGTTTAAACAAGCATTCTTATTTTTATTAGAGATTTTTATTATTTTTATATTAACGATTTTTGTTATTGTTTTGTTAACGCGGGAGTAACAATATCAAGCTTTTTTAAATGTTGCAAATAGTTTAATGAAAAGTTTTTTTATTAACGTTTGTTTGGTTGTTTTGTGTACAAAAAGAAGTGAAAATTAAAAATTACTTGATCTGGCGCTACTCTGTGGCGATTTAATCGCTTAGCGATAGAGGGGGCGGGAATATGGTGGTACAATCTTGCACAATTTCTAAAAGCCCTAGGACTCTATACGCTATGAGCGAATTAAAAAACGACCGTTATTTACGTGCCCTTGCCAAGCAACCTGTTGATGTCACGCCAGTATGGATGATGCGTCAAGCAGGGCGTTATTTACCTGAATACCGTGCTACACGTGCACAAGCGGGCGATTTTATGAGCCTGTGTAGAAATGCAGAGTTAGCCTGTGAAGTAACATTACAGCCTTTGCGCCGTTACCCATTAGATGCCGCTATTTTATTTAGTGATATTTTAACTATTCCCGATGCAATGGGATTAGGCTTGTATTTTGAAACGGGTGAAGGCCCTAAGTTTGAACGTCCAATTTCGTCACTAGCCGATGTTAAAAAAATTCCTAAACTCGATCCTACCGATGAGCTTGGCTATGTAATGAACGCCGTGAGCACCATTCGTCGTGAACTTAAAGGCGAAGTGCCATTAATTGGTTTCTCGGGTTCGCCTTGGACACTTGCAACTTACATGGTTGAAGGCGGAAGCAGTAAAGTTTTTGGTAAAATCAAAAAAATGGCTTTTGCTGAGCCACAAACACTGCATTTATTACTCGATAAGCTAGCTGATTCAGTGATTGATTATTTAAACGCACAAGTTAAAGCGGGTGCACAATCACTAATGATATTTGACTCATGGGGCGGGGTATTGAGCCCACGTGACTACAATGAGTTTTCACTGCAGTATATGCATAAAATCGTTGATGGCTTAATTCGCGAAAATGACGGCCGTAAAGTACCCGTTACTTTATTCACTAAAAATGGTGGCCAATGGATTGAGGCAATTGCAGCAACAGGTTGTGATGCAGTAGGCCTAGATTGGACTATTAATATTGGTGATGCTAAACGTCGTGTTGGCGATAAAGTGGCGCTACAAGGCAATATGGACCCTTCAATGCTACACGGCACGCCAGATCGTATTCGCCAAGAAGTGGGTACGATTTTAGAAGACTTTGGCACTGGCAATGGTCATGTATTTAACTTAGGGCATGGTATTACACCAGATGTTGACCCAGAAAATGCGGGTGTATTTATTAACGCTGTGCATGAGCTAAGTGCGCAATATCACAAGTAAGTTATGAACTAACAATAAAAAGCCCGCTAATTAGCGGGCTTTTTTGTGCAAACTATTTTACTTAAGCACTTACTTAAACAAGCGGTTTAAGCCATTTAATGCCGCAACTCGATAAGCTTCTGCCATTGTTGGGTAGTTAAACGTAGTATTTACAAAGTAGTCGATGGTATTGCCACCATTTTTTTGTTCCATTATAGCTTGGCCAATGTGAACAATCTCAGAGGCACGCTCACCAAAGCAATGCACCCCAAGTACTTCCTTGGTTTCTGTATGGAACAATATTTTTAAACTACCCACATCGGTACCTGCAATTTGTGCACGTGCTAAGTGTTTAAATTGCGCACGTCCCACTTCGTACGGTACTTTTGCGGCAGTTAATTGCTGCTCTGTTTTACCTACTGAACTCATTTCAGGAATAGTATAAATACCGGCTGGAATATCAATAATCAGCTTTTCATCGCAGTTACCACAAGCGATGGCATCTGCGGCAATTCGACCTTGATCAAAGGCAGCACTAGCAAGGCTTGGGTAGCCAATAACATCGCCTACCGCATATACGTTGTCTATTTCTGTTTGGTAGGTTTCGTTTACTTTTACTTGTCCGCGGCTATCTGCTTTTAAGCCAATTGCTTCTAAATTCAATGTATCAGTATTACCAGTACGGCCATTGGCAAATAAAATACAGTCAGCCTTTACACGTTTACCCGATTTTAAATGCATAACAACACAGTCATCGCGGGTTTCAATGCGATCAAATTCTTCGTTATGACGAATAACAATGCCACTATTCCAAAAGTGATAGCTAAGCGCATCAGATATTTCAGCATCCATAAACGCCAATAAGCGATCGCGAGTATTCACTAAGTCGACTTTGGCACCTAGCCCTTTAAAAATAGACGCATATTCACAGCCAATTACACCGGCACCGTATATAAGTACGCGATGCGGGTCGTGCTCAAGGCCTAAAATAGTGTCACTTTCGTAAATGCGTGAGTGGGTAAAATCAACCCCAGGTGGACGATAGGGGCGTGAGCCGGTAGCAATAACAATCGTTTGTGCAGTAAGGCGTTCAGTAGAGCCGTCATTACGTCTAATTTCAATAGTGTGTTTATCAACAAAGCTAGCATCACCCTGGAACATATGAATACGATTACGATCGTAAAAACTGCTGCGTAAGTTTGATTGCTTTGAAATTACCGAACTGGCGTGGCGTAAAATATCAGGGAAAGTGAGCCTCGTAGGGCGCTCGCCTACGTTAAACAAAGGATTCGCTTTGTATTCAATATAGCGGCTAACCGAATGGCGAAGTGCTTTTGAAGGAATGGTTCCCCAGTGAACACAGCCACCACCTACGGCAGTTTGACGTTCAATCACCGCTACTTTTTTGTTACTTTTAGAGAGGTTCATAGCGGTCCCTTCACCGCCAGGACCCGTGCCAATAATGATTGCATCATATTGGTAGCTCACGGGTACTTTTTTCTTTTCTGGTTGTTTGGCCACAGCCACTCCTATTTTAACTAAAAGAGGCTTTTAATAACCTCGCATTAAGTGCTAGCCATGCCTGTTTTTGTGTTTCCCAGGCGGCTTCAAGCTCGTGATATTGTGCCATTAATGCCGAGCATTCACACTGCTTTGCCATATTATTTTTTTTAGCTTCCAACACTTGTTTTTGTAATGAGCAATAATTTTGCAGCTTTTTAAGTAGCAAATCGTACTCTTGTTGTAATAATGTAAGCTTATCTTGCGCTAAAGGCAATTTTGCAAGGCGACCTTGTGTTTTGCTCATTAAGGTTTCTGCTTTGGCTTTTTCAATGCGTTCAACCGGTGTGCGCTTTAATTTACTTGCTAAACCAATGGCAGCGAGTGAGCGGATCATCCATTTTGTTGGGTCGTAATGAAACCATTTAATGCCATTGCGGTAATCGCTGGCAAAAATATGATGGAAGTTATGATAACCCTCACCGTAGGTAAATAGTGCTAAAAAGCCATTATCACGGGCGGTATTTTTTTCTGTGTAAGGGCGTGAACCCCAAATGTGCGCTACTGAGTTAATAAAAAAGGTAAAGTGCTGGCTCAGTACTAAGCGCAGTAAGCCTGCTAACAATAACATGCCCCATACATCACCGAGTATTAAACCGAGTACTAGCGGTAAACCAACATTCATCGCTATTACTAACTTTAAGTAATGCTTGTGTTGCCACATAACAATTTTATTTCGCTGTAAATCACGACAGTTGCTGTAATCATCGTAGCTGTCGCCTTGGTAGTCGCGAAGCATCCAGCCAATGTGACTGTACCAAAAGCCATTAGTGGCGGCGTAAGGGTCTTTAACTGGGTCATCAACTTGACCATGGTGAATACGATGATCGCTACTCCAATGCAGCGCACTGTTTTGTAGCGCAAAGGCACCACCAAGGGCAAAAATAAATTCAACTACAGGATGAGCATTATAGGTTTTATGCGCCCATAAGCGATGGTAGCCTGCGGTGATCGATAATCCCGCAAAAAACATGCAGGCGACAAAAGCAACCCATTGTGTGCCTGTAAAGCCATAGTTAAACCCATACCAAGGTACAAGTGTAATAGCAGCCAAAAACGTCAGGCTAAAGAAAAGGACGTTGGTCCATATAAGTGGTGGTTTTTTCATCTTTCTCATTTCTCAGCGTACAACTGTACGCTAAAATAATATTTCAATCTGCTGCCGTCAAGTATTAGACTGTGCAATTAGCTATTTTTTTAATTAAAAATTTATTACAAATTCATTCAGGGAGCTGTTGATGTCGGGCGTTAGAGCACAACAGAAACAAAAAACACGACAAGCATTAATTGAAGCTGCATTTAATCAGCTTAGTGCTGATCATAGCTTTTCAAATTTGAGCTTGCGTGAAGTAGCGCGCGAAGCCGGTATTGCGCCCACCTCTTTTTATCGTCACTTTAAAGATATGAACGAGCTAGGTTTAACTATGGTTGATGAAGCGGGTTTAACGCTGCGTCAGCTTATGCGTCAAGCTCGTAGGCGAATAGCCAGTGGCGGCAGTGTAATAAATACTTCTGTGGTTACTTTTATGGAGTTTATTGACAACTCAAGTAATCAATTTAGGTTATTGCTGCGTGAGCGCTCGGGTACCTCAAAAGCATTTAGAGCGGCAGTAGCACGTGAAGTGAAACACTTTATTTTAGAACTTGCTCATTATTTAGAAAGTGAAACGCCCTGTGATGCGATTCATGCGTATATTCAGGCAGAAGCCATGGTTACGCTGGTATTTAATGCTGGTGCCGAAGCGCTAGATATTGAGGGTCAGCAACGCGATGAGTTAATTGAGCGAGTTATTTGGCAGTTACGCTATATTACTCGTGGTGCGTCAAATTACGTACGCGCAGAAAAGAAAGAGTAAATATTAAAAAAAGTTAAAATAAGCACTGTACTTTACGGTGCTTGTTAATTTAAACGCCATGCCCTCTAAGGTTGGATTTTTTATCTCTTTATTATCTATTTATTGAATTTAAAATCCCTTAAAAGTCTTGTGTAATTATTTTTATGGCATTTTTATGCTTGCACCTACAGCGTTGCAATGATAAAAATAAGCCTCATTGGACACACACACAAGAAAACAAATGCAAACTAATCGTTTAATTACACTAAACCTAAACCTCTTACTGCTGTGGCAAGTGAGCGGGGATTAGTGTGTTTGCATTGAGCTAAACAACAAAACCCCGCAATTGCGGGGTTTTTTTTATCTCGCTGCTGGGATAAATCGAAATTTGGGTAACACAGGAATGAGGGGCAGTTATGCAAGAGCAAGATAAAGTATGGATTTTTGATACCACCTTACGAGATGGTGAACAGGCACTTAAAGCAAGCCTGACTGAAGATGATAAAATTCAACTAGCGCATACCATTAGCCGCTTAAATGTGGATGTCATGGAAGTGGGGTTTCCGGTATCGAGCCCCGCTGACTTTCGCTCAGTGCAGCGAATTGCCACTGAAGTAAAAGGCCCTATTATTTGTGGCTTAGCACGTTCAGTCGCAAAAGATATTGAAGCCTGTGGCGAGGCACTTCGCAGTGCACAGCAAAGCCGTATTCACACTTTTATTGCAACCAGCCCTTTACACCTTGAGCATAAACTACGCATGAGCCTTGATGATGCCACTGCAATGGCAGTTAAATCTATTAAATTAGCGCGCAACTATACCGATGATGTAGAGTTTTCGTGTGAAGACGCAGGGCGTACACCGCACTGGGATTTATGCAAAATTGTTGAGCAAGCAATTAACGCCGGCGCTTCAACCATTAATTTGCCTGACACTGTCGGGTTTGTAACGCCAGATGAATACGCAGCAATGATCCGTCATTTAATGAATAACGTGCCAAATATAGATAAAGCGCGTTTAAGTGTGCATTGCCACAACGATTTAGGTTTAGCTGTTGCCAACTCCGTGGCCGCAGTGCAAGCCGGTGCGCGCCAAATCGAATGTACGATTAATGGTATAGGGGAGCGCGCGGGTAATTGTTCGCTTGAAGAAGTGGCGATGATTATGAAAATGCGTAAAGACCACTTAAACGTATATACCGACATAAAAAGCGAAGAAATTTATCGCGCTTCTCGCCAGGTAGCCAAAATTTGTAATATGCCGGTACAGCCAAATAAAGCGATTGTTGGCGAAAATGCCTTTGCCCACAGCTCAGGTATTCACCAAGACGGGGTATTAAAAGCGCAAAACACCTATGAAATTATGTCACCAGAAAGTGTGGGTGTGCCAAGTAACCAACTAAACATGACCTCACGCTCAGGCCGTCATGTTATAGAACACCGCTTAGAAGAATTAGGCTATCAAAAATCAGATTACGACATGGATAGCTTATACCAAAGTTTCGTTGCGCTGGCTGACCAAAAAGGCACAGTATACGACTACGACCTAGAGGCCATGATTTACTTTAATCAAATTAACGACAAAGACGAAAAGTACCAGTTAGAGTTTGTTAACTCTGCGTCTAATTCACAATCGGTGGCCAGCTCAACCATAGGCTTGCTGATTGATGGCGAAGCAAAACAAGAAGCGGCAACAGGTAATGGCCCAGTTGAAGCTTCGTTTGCTGCTATTGAACGCTTAACAGGTATGAGCGTTGAAATGATTGAATACAATTTAGAGGCCACCGGCCAAGGCGCAAGCTCATTAGGACAAGTGAATATTATTGCTAAATACGATGGACGTCCTTATCACGGTGCTGGTATTGCGGCCGATGTGGTCGAAGCCTCAGTACGGGCTATGGTTCGGGTCTATAACTTAATTTATCGAGCACAAAAAGTGTCTGATTTGAAACAACAAAGGAAAGCAGGATGAGTAAAACACATTACAGCGTTGCCGTATTAGCAGGCGACGGTATTGGCCCAGAAGTTATGGCAGCTGCAGAGCAAGTACTTGACGCAGTCAGTGATAAATTTGGTTTTACTCTGAACCGTGAGCACCACGCTATTGGCGGCGCAGCCATTGATGAATTTGGCAAAGCACTTCCTGATACCACTTTAAAAGCCTGTGAAAACGCCGATGCTATTTTATTTGGCTCCGTGGGTGGCCCTAAGTGGGAGCATTTACCACCAAATGATCAACCAGAGCGCGCGTCATTGTTACCACTACGAAAGCACTTTGGTTTGTTTTGTAACTTACGCCCAGCTCAATTGTTACCCGCATTAAGCGCTGCATCACCACTTCGTGCTGATATTAGCGAAAAAGGCTTTGATATTTTGTGTGTGCGTGAGCTAACTGGCGGTATTTATTTTGGTGAAAAAGGTCGCAGTGGCGAAGGTGCTGAAGAAGCGGCATTTGACACCCAAACATACTCGCGTAAAGAAATTGAGCGTATTGCACGTTTTGCTTTTGAGGCCGCTAAATTGCGCAGCAATCATGTAACCTCGGTTGATAAAGCCAATGTTTTAGCATCAAGTGTACTTTGGCGTGAAGTAGTCACTGAAGTGAGTAAAGAGTTTCCTGAGGTGAGCTTAGATTATATTTATGTAGATAATGCAGCGATGCAGCTAGTTAAACAGCCTAGCCAGTTTGATGTATTACTGTGCGATAACTTATTTGGCGACATTTTATCGGACGAATGCGCGATGATCACCGGCTCAATGGGGCTATTACCGTCGGCAAGTTTGAATCAATCAGGCTTTGGCTTGTATGAACCCGCGGGTGGCTCAGCGCCCGATATCGCCGGAAAAGGGGTCGCTAACCCTATTGCACAAATTTTAAGTGCCGCATTAATGTTACGTTATTCATTAGGACAAGATGAAGCGGCTCGCACCATTGAAAAAGCAGTTGCAGAGGCGGTTGAAGCGGGTGTGGGGACGCCTGATATTTATCCGCAGGGCGGCTACACCACCACCGATGTTGCAGCGGCTATTGTTTCACGCATTTAACTATTAAAGCCACAGCACCGTTAGGCTGTGGCTCAATCAGATCAGGGAGTTAGCAAGTGGCTCAAACTTTATACAATAAAATTTGGCAAGCACACACGGTTGCCAGCATCAACGAGCAAACCGATTTACTTTATATTGACCGTCATTTAGTACACGAAGTGACGTCGCCACAAGCATTTGCAGGTTTACGTGAAAAAAATCGTAAAGTGCGCTGTCCAGAAAAAACCATTGCGACCATGGATCATAATGTTTCAACTAAAAGCCGTTCATTAGATGCAGCCAGCGAAGTCTCTAAAAATCAACTAATGGCACTGGATGCAAACTGTAAAGAATTTGGTATTTTGCTGTACGACTTAAATTCAGTAAACCAAGGTATTGTGCATGTGATTGGCCCAGAACAAGGGATTACTTTGCCAGGCACCACCATAGTATGTGGCGATAGCCATACCTCAACCCATGGCGCGTTTGGAGCGCTTGCCCATGGTATTGGAACCTCAGAAGTTGAGCACGTATTAGCTACGCAAACGCTACAGCAAAAAAAGGCTAAGTCGTTAAAAATTCAAATTAACGGTGTGTTACGCCCAACAGTAACGGCTAAAGATTTAATTATGGCGGTTATAGGTAAACTAGGCACTGCTGGTGGTACGGGTTATGTGGCTGAATTTTGTGGTGAAGGCATAGAGGCGCTTTCGATGGAAGCGCGTATGACGCTATGTAACATGAGTATTGAAATGGGTGCCAAGGCCGGTTTAATTGCCCCAGACAAGTTAACGTATGACTACTTAAAAGGGCGCCCGTTTGCACCAAAAGGCGCTGATTTCGACGCTGCAGTTGCCTACTGGGAAACCTTAAAAACTGATGATGGCGCAACCTTTGACTTAGAGGTAGAACTAGATGCCGCTAATATTCAACCACAGATCACCTGGGGGACTAACCCAGAGCAAGTGATTGGCGTTGACGAATGTATTCCAGATCCAGACAAAGAAACCGATTTAATTAAAGCTGATGCTATTCGTAGTGCACTTAAATACATGGGTTTAAAAGCGGGCGATAAGTTATCAACTGCCAAAGTAGACACAGTATTTATTGGCTCATGCACCAACAGTCGCATTGAAGATTTACGCGCCGCAGCAAAAATTGTTGAAGGCAAGCAAGTGGTTGCTGGCGTTGAGGCATTAATTGTGCCGGGCTCAGGTTTGGTTAAACAGCAAGCAGAAGATGAAGGCCTTGCCGATATATTTAAAGCTGCAGGGTTTGAATGGCGTGAGCCGGGTTGTTCTATGTGTTTAGCAATGAATGACGACCGTTTAGGCGCAGGTAAACGCTGTGCATCTACATCTAACCGTAATTTTGAAGGACGCCAAGGGCGAGGCGGGCGTACACACTTAGTGAGTCCTGCAATGGCGGCAGCAGCAGCAATACATGGCCACTTTGTTGATATTAGAGGAGAAGCCTAATGAGCATTTATTTTAGCGGCTTAATGGCCCCACTTGATAAAAACAATGTCGATACCGACCAAATTATTCCTAAGCAGTTTTTAACTTCAACCAGCCGTGATGGATTTGATGCTGCGCTATTTTACGATTGGCGTTATTTAGATAATGGCGAGCCAAACCCTGAATTTATTTTAAATCGTCCTTGTTACCAAGGTGCGCAAATATTATTAACGCGCGATAATTTTGGCTGTGGCTCATCACGCGAGCACGCACCATGGGCGCTTAAACAATATGGTTTTGAAGTGATTTTGGCTGAAAGCTTTGCTGATATTTTCTTTAATAACTGTGGTAATAACCAAATGCTTGCTATTGCATTGCCAGCGCAAATATTAGAAGACTTATTTGTGTTAAGTGAGCAGCATGACGATATTCACATTGATGTGGATTTAGAAAACCAGCAATTGCGCAGCAATAAATTTGCGCCAATCAGCTTTGATATTCGCAAAGACGTGAAAGAGCGTTTATTAAGTGGCTTAGACTTTATCGGTGTAACCGAGACCCTGAATCCGCAAATAGATGCGTTTGAAGCAAAACTTGCCGCTGAGCGTCCTTGGCAATAGTGGCTTAAAAGTTATTAAATAATGAAACGCGGCATAAGCCGCGTTTTTTATTGCTGTCAGATGCTGTTCATCGTGATTACTGTCTTTGTGTTTGTTTAAACGCTAAGCTAATTTTTTACATGTTTAGGGATACATTATGAAATTATTAACAGCTGCAGCACTAATGCTTGCATCAACCGCTGCAATAGCACGCCCAGCGCCTTTAGTATCAATTCCAAGCCATGATGGCTTTTTTGATAATATTGCTGCCCATTGTGGTAAAGCTTTTGAAGGTAAAGTAACGGTTGATAATGCCACAGGACCGAGTTCATTTGCCGATAAAAAGTTAGTTATGCATGTGCGTAAGTGTAATGAACGTGAGCTACAAGTGCCGTTTCATGTGGGTGATGACGCCTCACGTACGTGGATCATTACTAAAACGGGCAGTGGGTTGAGTCTAAAGCACGATCATCGCCATAAAGATGGCAGTGATGATGTGTCTACTATGTATGGCGGTCATACTTTGGATGCGGGTTTTACTAATATGCAATCATTCCCTGCTGATCAGTATTCAAAAGAGTTATTTGTTAGCCAAGGCATACCGCAATCGGTAGGCAATACATGGCAAATGTATATTTACCCTGAACAGTTCACTTATCGACTTATTCGCCAAGGTCGCGAATTCCGTGTGGATTTTGATTTAACTAAACCTATCACACCACCGGCTGCGCCGTGGGGGTATAGCGTTAACTAAACTCGGCTTCAGTAAAACCACTGGCAGTGTTAATACTCAGTGGTTTACTGAAAAGTAACGAGGAGTTATTTTTTTGAGGTTTTTTCTGCGGGTATTTCACACTGCACAAATACACTCAGTGGTGGCTGATAAGCGCGTGGCTTAGTTGGAAAACGTTCATACTCTTGCACGCCTTCGGTTACTTTTAACATAAAAGGATTATCGCGACATAAGCGGTTAGCGTGGCGCAATAAAAAAACACTTTGGTTTTTAAAGTGCGGGTAGTCATCAGACTGTATTTCTAGGTGATAGTTGTTAGTGTCTATTTGCGTTTGTTTGTAATGCACCTTTTCATCAAAGTCATAGAGTCGCTGTATTTCAGCTTGCTCTGCCGACACACTCAAACACCCTGTTAATAAACCCCAGCTAATAATTCCATGTATGTAATGATTGGCTTTTCTGCTCATAAACCTTTAACTCCATCTTGATATTGGGTAGTGTGATCAGCATGTCAATTACACCCGTTATGATATAAGTCTAACACCCAAAAAGGGGAAATGTGATGTTCAAACAAATTAAACAGCTTTTTTCGAGTATTGATCAGCAAGATTATGATATTGAACAACATGATTTAAAAACAGCGGTTGCCGCGTTATTAATTGAGGTAATGCGAGCGGATAACGATTTACAGGCAGATGAACAACAAACGCTAAGTCTGACATTAAAAAAGTATTTTGATTTAACTGATGAAGCAGTAGATGAGTTAACCGAACAAGCAAGTTCGAGCTTAGATGACGCCATTGATTATTTTCAATTTTCAAAGCAAATTAATAATCAATGTAGTGCACAGCAGCGCATTGAAATAGTTGAACTACTCTGGCGATTAGCATACTCAGATGGTGAACTTGATCCACAAGAAGAATACGTTATTCGTCGTGTTGCAAACCTATTGTACGTTACCCATGAAGACTTTATTGCTGCAAAGCTTGCAGCAACAAAGTTGTAATGTTTATTTTAGTTTACTTGCTACGCTAACCAACTGCTGCGTAAGGCCAGCTACTTTTTCAGCGGTAGCAGGGTCGTTAATACGGCCGTTTTCGTCTAACAAAGTATGAATAGCCGGTACAGCTAATTGATTGGCTAATACTAAACTGCCAATGCCAGATAAAATATCACGCACGTGATTTAAGCCACGTAAGCCGCCAAGTCCACCCGGTGATGCTGCATATAACGCGGTTACTTTATTTGCAAATGCAGGCTCTGCGCCTTGTTCGGTGCGAGATGCCCAATCAATGGCATTTTTTAACACCGCGGTAATAGAACCATTATATTCTGGGCTGGCCAGTAAAATACCATCGGCTGTGCGCAGTTTGTCCTTTAATTGTTGTACGCCGGCTGGTGTGCCTTGTGCTTCTAAATCTTCATCAAACATTGGTATGGCTAAGTCTGCAAGTTTAATCACTTCCACTTCAGCGCCACTTTCTAGTGCAAAACGTGCAGCTTCATTAATAAGTTTTTGATGGAAGCTGTCTTTACGTAAGCTACCTGCTAGGGCAATAATTTTTGGTGTAGTCATGAGCTGATCCTAATGTTGATTGTGTATAGCAGTGACTTTAACAAATAATTACTTGCAGAAAAGCCAAATAAACGCAAAACTTATGTGCGTATATGCACAACTTGAAAAGTGGTTACCATGGCAATTCAATTTGATGATTGGCAAGATCTTAAGGTTGCTTATGAAGTGGCGCGTTTAGGCACTTTAACTGCAGCAGCCGAAGCGCTAGATGTTCATCACAGTACAGTGCTCAGGCGAATAAATAACTTAGAGAAAAGCTTAAATGCGCGATTATTCCATCGCCATGCTCGTGGCTACAAAGTCACAGAGATTGGCGCTAAGTTATTTACCACAGCACAAGCAATTAATGGTGAGCTAGAGCGCTTACATAACGATATAATTGCTGCAGATAGCACCTTACAAGGTAGTTTGTTACTTACCACTGTGAGTGGCTTTATTGATGTATTAAGTGAGGTATGCGAGCAGTTTCAAACCTTGCATCCGCAAGTGCAATTACAAGTGATTATGGATCAAAAGCGTTTGCGTTTAGACCATGGCCAAGCACATATCGCTGTAAGAGCAGGCCCTAGACCGGATGAAGGTGATTATATTGCGCAGCACTTGGCGGCACTCTCGTCAGGATTTTATGCCTCAAAACATTACATTAGTCGTTATGGCTTGCCACAAACGTTAGCACAACTCTCGGTGCATAATTTTGTCTCGGGTGTGGCTGGGTATAATGGCAAAGTACCATATTTTTCGTGGGTTGATGAAAATATTCCCTCGTCGCAAGTTAAACTTAGAGTATCAGAAACCTCAGAGGCTACTCGCGCCATCGTTAAGGGGCTAGGGATTGGCGGATTACAACATGATGTTGCAGCGCAATACTCTGATTTAGTGCCTGTATTACCTAACGAACTTAGTTGGCCTACTGACTTATGGTTAGTGACGCATCATTTAGTGCATCGTACTGCGAAAGTGCAAGCGTTTAGTCAGTTATTAAAAACCTATTTTAAGCAGCGTAAATTAAGTTAAAAAAGCTACAACGATTTTTTTATAGAAATACCCAAGCGCTTGGCTAGCCGTGTTAAGTTAGCGCGGTCGACCTGTAAACTACGCGCTGTGCTTGCCCAGTTATAATTATGTTGTTTAAGTTGCTGTATAATAAGCTGCTGAGTGTAAGTATCGGTGGCTTGTTTTAACGAAATGTTGTTTGTTAAAGGTGTGGTTGCAAGCTGGTTTGAGTGTTCCAGTGCAAAAGTATTAATAGCGCTTAAATTTAGCTCACAATGCTTTGGCTCAATAGTAATAATTGGTTGTTGCCATTGATACTGTTTAGCTTTTAATGCGGCGCGATTAATAACATGTTCCAGCTCTCTTACATTGCCTGGCCAGTCATATTTTTTTAGCAGTAATTGCGTTTCAATGCTGAGTTTTAACTGTTTAATGGCAAGCTTTCGAGCTGTTTTTTCCAAAAAATAACCGGCTAATAAAATAACATCTTCATCACGGGCTTTTAACGGCGCCACGCTCAGCGGGTACACACTTAGGCGATGGTATAAGTCGGCGCGAAATCGTCCCTGTTCAACTTCGTGTTTTAAGTCACGGTTAGTGGCTGCAATCACTCTAACATCAACATATTTAAGTTCATCTTCACCAACGGTTTGTACTTCGCCACTTTGCAGTACCCGTAATAATTTACTTTGCATTGCCAGTGGTAGCTCGCCTATTTCATCCAAAAATAAGGTACCGCCATCGGCTAATTGAAACTTACCTTGGCGAGCATTTTGCGCCCCCGTAAAGGCGCCTTTTGCATGGCCAAAAAATTCACTTTCGGCGAGGTTTTCAGGCAGTGATGCACAATTTAAATGGATCAATGGCTGATCTTTGCGTGCTGAATGCAAGTGAATATTACGCGCTACCAACTCTTTGCCGACCCCAGTATCACCTAAAATTAATACACTAAAATTAGAGGCTGCAACCAGCTTTATTTCGTTTTTAAGGGTTTGTATTACTGGGCTTTGGCCAATAATTTCACCACCATCACGCTTGAGCGCCTCACGGTTTAACTCTTGTACTAATTCACTTGAGTGCTGGGCATGTTGTTTGTAATGGGCAAGCTCTAGGGCTGTTTTAAAGTGCGCACTGCACAAGGTTTGTAAGGTGTTGAGTGTATCAGCGGTAATGCCGTCAAACGCATCAGCGTTTAGGCTATCAAAGGTCAAAATACCAAGCAGCGAATCTTTATCATAAAGCGGTAACCCTAAGCAGGCATGCACTGGAATATCACCGGTTTTAGCTAGTAGTAAGCCGTCATATGGGTCTGGGAGCGGGCAGTCATGTGCAAATTGCAGTGCCAAGCGGTGATTACAAATAGCATCAAGACGAGGATGCTCTGCAATGTTAAAGCGCCTGCCTAAGCTATCAGGCATTAAACCTTTAATCGCTAAAGGCTTTAATTGCTCGCCTTGGCGAATTAACAAGGCGCTAGCATCACTTGGAATAACACGTTCAACTGTGGCTAAGAGCTGCTCAAAACTGTGCGCATGTAAGGTGCTTTGTGCAAGCTCCAAGGCAACTTGAGTCAGATTGAGTTGTTGGTTCATGTCAAAATGACCTGTTAGTGTATTTTTACAGGTTTTATAGTAGGTCATAAAGACTCTTTTTGTAAAGTGAAATTAAATAATGCATTGAATTTAAAGTGTTTATTTAATTGGCATGGTCTGTGTAATGACAAAATAACGAAAGCAGTTATTGGGGTTGTTATGGGCAGTACTTTCTTAGAGCAGGTTAATTATTCAGTGGAGTCTAATTCTCTGTATTACCGTTTGCTATCTTATGCAAATAAGGTGCTATGTATTAGCGTATTTGGGGTGTTGATTACGCTGTTAATAAGTTATCCCTATGCAGGCTATTTTTCGATACCGGTACAAATTTTTGCACACATTAGCACGATTGTCCTCGCGGCTATTGTCAAAGTGAGTTACGTACTGCGCTGTGTGGCGCAGCATGGGCTGGGGCAGGAGGTGCGCTAATGAAGCCCATAAATTTAGCCGAACCTATGCCAGCGCAGGTCGCATTTCATCAAGTATCACAATGGTCATTATGGATGTTGGCATTTAGACCCTTTTTTTTAGCGGGTGGCTCACTAGCGTGTTTGTCTGTGGGTTATTGGTTACTTATTTTAAGTGGCGATGTACAGTGGCATTTAGTTATGCCTGCTAATTTGTGGCATGCACATGAAATGTTATTTGGTTTTGCGAGCGTGGTTGTGGCTGGCTTTTTACTTACTGCAGCACAAACATGGACCGGTGTTGCAAGTATTAATGGTAAACCATTGATGTGGCTTAGCTTAGTGTGGCTTAGTGCACGGCTTAGTTTTTTTGTAGTGATACCTAGCATTGCCCAGTTTAATGTTTATGCGGTACTGATTTTACAAGTTGTTTGGTGGCTCTCGGTAATCATAGTGTTAGCCAACATGCTGATAAAGGTGAGCAGTAAACGCAACTACTTGTTTTTATTTATTCTTTCATTTTTATGTACGCTCAATATGCTGTACTTAATATTGCTGCTAAAAAACCAAATGCAGCTAGCGCTGGCGATGGTTGATACCGCAGTACTGGTTATAAGCTTGTTGGTGGGAGTTGTGGCTGGGCGTGTATTACCTTTTTTTACCGCCAAAGGGCTGGGCTTATCTAAGCAGGTACGCACACTAAACATAGATAAAGCTATTTTATACTTATCGGTATTGGCGATAGCATTATTTTTTATTAGCAAATTATTTTTTACTGTAATTAACCCGGCACTAGTTGTGATGAGTGCAGCGTTTTTGCATTTAGTGCGCAGTGTTTGCTGGTGGAATAAGCAAGTGCTAAAAGTCCCATTATTATGGTCGTTACACTTTGCCTATTTAGCCTTAGGTATAGGTTTAATGTTAGTGGCAATCAGTTTTTATAGCAGTGCAATACTGTTTAAAGACGCACTGCATTTTATCACTATTGGTGGTATCGGCATGATGATTTTAGCCATGATGACACGAGTATCACTGGGGCATACCGGTCGCTCACTTACTATTCCGCGTTTTATGAACCTTGCATTTGCATTGGTGTTTAGTGCCGCAATTATTCGTGCTTTTCTCCCGTCTTTTATTGGGCCACACCTAGCTTGGCAGATCAGTGCTGTGCTTTGGTTACTGGCCTTTTTATTATTTTTAATTCACTGCACTCCTATATTAACGCGGCGTCGTGTTGATGGGCGTCGTGGTTAGTTCACCCATAGGAAACCAAAATGTTATCTGAAAAAACTATTGAGATTGTAAAAAGTACAGCTCCATTACTTGCAGAAGCGGGCACAGCCGTCACCGATCATTTTTATAAGCGCATGTTTAGCCATAACCCGGAACTTAAACATATTTTTAATATGACTAACCAAGAAACGGGTCGTCAGCAATTTGCATTATTTAATGCCTTGGCTGCGTATGCGCAAAATATTGATAATTTAGAAGTGTTAAAAGAGGCATTAGCAAGAATTAACCATAAGCATACCAGCTTGAATATTTTACCCGAACATTACCCTATTGTAGGGGCGCATTTGATCGGCACACTTAAAGAGCTTATTCCTGATCAGTTTACAGCTGATGTTGAATACGCATGGCGAGAAGCTTATAACCTACTGGCTGATATTTGTATTACCGAAGAAGCAGCGTTGTATGCACACAGTAAAAATAACCACGGTGGCTGGGTGGGCACAAGGAAGTTTGAAATTACCCATAAACATGTTGAGTCTGAATTTGTAACCAGCTTTATCCTCACGCCTATAGACGGCAAAGCCGTTATTTCCCACAAGCCAGGACAATACATTGGCATTAAAGTTAAGCCTGAGGGGACTGAATATGAAGAGATCCGCCAGTATTCTATTTCGCAAAAGAGCAATACTAAAAACTATCGTATTAGCGTTAAAAAAGAGTGCCAACCACAGCCTGGCGTGGTGTCTAATTATTTACACTCACTAGAGCAGGGCGCACGAGTAGAGCTATACCCTCCGGCGGGTGATTTCTTTTTGAAAGATGCAGCAAGCCCCGTTGTGCTTATTTCTGCAGGTGTTGGCCAAACCCCAATGATGGCTATGCTGCAAACGCTATTGAGTGGCAATACTAATCAAGCGATTAGTTACTTACACGCGTGTGAAAATAGCCTTGAGTATTCATTTAAAGATTACCTAGCTCAGCAAACGGCTATGTATCCACAACTAAAAACCTCAACCTGGTTTAATCAAGGTGGTGAGGGATGTGATTACACAGGGCTTATGGATTTATCTGTGCTTGAGGCATCACTGCCTATTAGCGAGGGTGTATTTTATTTGTGTGGACCAGCTTCGTTCATGGCTTATGTAAAAGGCCAACTAATTGATTTAGGTGTACAGAGCTCGAATATTCATTACGAAATATTTGGACCACACCAAGCATTATAAACATAAGTTTACAGCTTTTTACTGTCGGTGTTTGCGGCATAAGCTTGTTGTTGCCACGCATTAAACAGCTTTTGTTGTTTATTTGATATTTTTAAACCATAAGTTTTTTGCATGTAAGCATATGCATCGGCAATACGTTTACGTGCATAAACCGGCGGTTCAATAACGCGTTGTTTAAAATTAACCTTCACCTCACAGCGACCATATTGATTAGCATTTTGGGCTAACATGCCAAAGCGATAGTTTGAACGATCAGCGTTAATTTCACCGATTGCGGGAGCTAAATTGTTAATATCAGCTTCCATCATGCGAAACTTTGCACTTACTTTACGGCAATTTTTGCGTCCACCATTTTGCCAGCATTGTAACTGATGACCAAACTCCCAAGCGGGTACAATATGTTCCCATTCTATTCGTAGAGCGCGTTGATTCACGTTACCTGAGCGGGTAAATGTGTTGCGTGGCACATAACCACAATGGGTTGCATCGGGTACTAACTTTTTGCCTTTACGTTTTATGTCGCAACCACAATAGATACTTTTTGCATCCGTTGGTAAGGTTTTAATTAAGTGTTTTTTAGCACTGGAAAAACGAGTAAATTGCTCAGCATTTAGATTAAAGCTGACAACGCAAAGCAATAACGCAAAAATAAAATGCGGCATATCCTATCACTTTAGTGAACTACAGGAGCCGCGATTTTAGAGTGAATAACCTAAATGGTAAATCAGTTTTAAACCGAATCCACTTAAAAACTCAGGATAGCTGACGTTTTCTTGTTCTGAATCGGATGTTTTGCAGTAATAAAATAAAACCAGTAAAGCTAAAAAACACACTGCTGGCAGCAAAACTAATAAGTAACGGGTTGTTAAAATCCTCGCGCTCATCGTAATCCATAATATGTAGCATCCAAAAGAAGTCAAACACTCGCCAAATATTACTGCGAACTGTAATGAACTCGCCGTTATCAGCATTAAAATATAAGCTGGTGCTAAGCATATCGTTAAAATTAACCTGCCAAATATTTTCTTTAAACCCGGCTTCTCTAAAACTGGTTGCCAGCTTTTTTGTGCTTATAACGTTTGCTTTAATTAAAAGGTGAGCCTGGGCATTAGCGATGATTTGTGCCTTGCTTGGTGGTGGGAGTGGGTTGCCGGTTACACCATTAAAACTATAGATTTTACTTGCTGTAGTTACCGTAATTACTGGGATATTTAAAAAATGACTATAATTAATTTGTTGGGGTTGTGGTGTATTTGCAATAATTTTATCAAGTGAGGCTGTGTAATCGGCTTGGCTGAAAGGGTTTTCTAGTTGGCGGTTTGCAAGGTGTTTACCGTGTACTTTTTCAAGTGGCATGGCGCTCATAAATAAACCGCCAAGCAGCCATGCAAAAATTTGTATTACTAAAAAGTAGCCTAGCCATTTATGCAGCTTACGGGCTGTTTTAAAAATGCGTTTGTTCATTCGCTTTCTCATTATTATTATTTTTTGTGCAAGGTACCTAATGGAGCTAGCTATCATTAGGTTAATAGCTGTATTAACCGTTACTTTAATACTTGCAGCTTAATAAAGGAATTAAATAAATTATAAGCTGTTGATTTGGTATAAATGCAAAATTAGGTTAAAGTTTGCGGTGAAATTTAAGTGGGGTAACACAACTGTATGTCGGAAATTCAATTTTTAAATGTAGATCTAGAGCTTGAGTCAAAGCAAGATATTAGCGTATTAGTTGCTGATTTAAAAAAGGTCGCAACCATTTTACATTATGATAAAGACGAATACCGCCAACTGGCACGCATTGAGGTGGCTGGTGAAATAACCACACCCGATAAAGCAATTAATCACTTGTGTGAGTTAATCGAGTCGTGTTCACGCAATGCATTAAAGCAATGGTTAAGCTGTTCTCGCAGAACGTTTGATATGGGGTTTGAGTCGGGTACGTCGCCAAAATGTTTCAATCAGGCCTTGCATGCAGATACCTTGTTACGCATATCTGCAATTGGCGCAGGCATAGAAGTTACTATTTACCCTCTGGAAAAGTAATTTAACCTTTTCGCTCGACTACGGCTGCGGTCATTCTTGATACGCAGCAAAGCTCATTGCGGCTATTGGTTATTTTAATATCCCAAACCGAGCTGCGTTTACCTATATGATAAGCCCTTGCGGTAGCGGTTAATGTGCCGTTGCGTGACGCTTTTAAGTGGCTTGCGCTGATCTCTTGCCCAACACAATAAAATCGACTGAAATCAACCACAAAGTTAGCGGCATAACTTGCTACTGTTTCAGCAAGCACGACATTGGCACCACCATGCACTATACCCATTGGATTATGGTGCTCAGGTATGGCTGGCATAGTGGCGACTAAGTAGTCATCACCAATTTCACTGATTTCAATTCCCATGGTCTTCATAAGCGTGCCTTGGCCAGTGATCCCTTGGTCTAATTGCTTACAAAACTCTAATGTAATTGGTTGGTGCCAAATACTCATGCTAGCTCCTTGGATAAGTAATTGAGAATTAATATGATAATGCGCTGCTAATAATTACATTTATTATTGCGGTTTTAAAGCATCTTATTGTTTAGTTATCATGACTTATAAGGTATTAATTTATATTTGCGATTTTTAAATAACTGTATATACTCACAGTTAATTGTACTGTATGGAAAACCAGTTGTATGCGACCATTAACAAAACGCCAAGCGCAAATACTCGAACTTATCAAAGTGTTTATTAAAGACACTGGTATGCCTCCTACACGTGCCGAAATTGCACAAACACTGGGTTTTAAAAGTGCAAATGCTGCAGAAGAACACTTAAAAGCACTGGCTAAAAAAGGTGTAATTAAAATGAAGCCGGGTGCGAGTCGCGGCATTCAGCTTGTTGAAGAAGAAGAGCCAGAGCAATTAGGCTTGCCTTTAATTGGTCGGGTTGCTGCGGGTGAGCCAATATTGGCGCAACAGCATGTTGAAAGCCACTGTAAAATTGACCCTTTAATGTTTAAACCTGCGGCCGATTTTTTACTGCGTGTTAACGGCATGAGTATGAAAGATATTGGTATTATGGATGGCGACTTACTCGCTGTACATAAAACTCAAGTGGCTGAAAATGGTCAGGTTATTGTTGCTCGAGTGGATGATGATGTTACGGTTAAACGCCTAGAAAAAGCCGGCAGAAAAGTATTACTGCATGCTGAAAATGACGAGTTTTCGGCCATTGAAGTCGACTTGGAAAATGAATCTTTCAATATTGAAGGCTTAGCGGTAGGTGTTATTCGTAACGCTGACTGGATGTGATAGTTAAGCATAACTTAGCGCTTAATATTAATTAGGCGCTGATTTTACTTGTATTATTTTTTTATGGTATTGCTTGTTAATTGCTTTTGTTATTGTAAATAACATCGCTAAATACTTATATATAAATAAATTTATTCTAATTATTTTTAAATCATAAAATTTTATATTTTTTCCGCTGTTATTCAAGCTACCCCTTACCACCCCTGACTCTTAGGTTAACTAACTCATTAGTGGCTCTTTTTTTGCTGCACTTTTTTAAGTAACCCCTTGTTTATTTTTCATACTCACCTTGCTTATTGTTTATTTTTTAACTAGTTATTAAAGAGCTGGAATAAAAATAACTCACAGCGTAGTCGTTTTGAGCACACACATTTAATAACTCCAGCACCCTTATAAAAAATAAAAATAACGAATGGGCGTTTAAGTCGTATGTCCCTTCGCTTTGCGTCAGCAATAGCATCAAAGGAGCCGTCACATGGGTAAGCTGAGTTCTTCCTTGTGGCTTATATTGTTAGTTTTTTCGCAAAATGTGCTTGCTAATAGCCAATATAATATGCGTAAAGGCGTAACTGATATAAGTAATAATGTATACCAACTACACATGACTATATTTTTAATATGTTGTGTGATTGGGGTGATCGTGTTTGCCATTATGTTTTGGGCACTCATTCATCATCGCAAATCTAAAGGGGCTGTCCCTGCCCAGTTTCATGAAAGCACCAAAGTAGAAATACTCTGGACTGCTATTCCTTTTGTCATATTAATTGTTATGGCCATTCCTGCGACTAAAACCCTAATTGCCATGGAGGATGCCAGCAAAGCTGATATCACCATAAAAATTACTGGCTCACAATGGAAATGGCATTACGAATATATGGGGGAGGACGTTGAGTTTTATTCTATGTTAGCGACTCCTCAAAATGAAATAACGAATCTTGCCGATAAAAACCCGAACTATTTACTTGAAGTAGATAAGCCGCTGGTGCTACCGATTAATCAAAAAGTACGTTTTTTAATGACCTCAGATGATGTGATTCATTCATGGTGGGTGCCTGATTTTGCTGTTAAAAAAGATGCAAATCCTGGGTTTATCAATGAAACATGGACCAATATTAATGAAGTAGGTACTTACCGCGGGCAGTGTGCAGAGCTGTGTGGTAAAGATCATGGTTTTATGCCTGTTGTGGTAGAAGCAAAAACAGAAGAAGACTTCAAAACGTGGTTGGCAGAAGCTAAACAAGCTAAACAAAAAGCGGCTGAAGCAGACGCTGCGTTATTAGATCAAGTGGTACCAAAAGAAGAGTTAATGGCACTGGGTGAGCAAGTTTATATGGCGAGCTGTGCTGCGTGTCACCAGCCTACAGGTTTAGGCCTGCCAGGGGTTTTTCCTGCACTTAAAGGCAGTCCAATAGTGGTAGGTGATATTAAAGGTCACATCGATATTTTACTTTATGGTAAGCCTGGTACAGCGATGCAGTCCTTTGCCAAGCAATTATCTATTAAGCAGATAGCAGCCGTTATTACTTATAAACGCAACGCATGGGGTAATGACACCGGAGAGGTAATTCAACCAAGCGAAATACAAGCGGCATTGGATGCTGATGGGGAGGCTAAATAATGAGTAGCATTGCAGAACAACCTAATACCAATGAGGCTCATCATGCCCATCAACCCGCTACTGGCTTTAAACGCTGGTTATTTACAACCAACCATAAAGACATAGGCAGCTTATATTTAATTTTTTCACTCACGATGTTTTTAATTGGTGGAGCAATGGCCATGGTGATCCGTGCTGAGCTATTTCAGCCGGGTTTACAGTTAGTTGATCCACACTTTTTTAACCAAATGACCACAGTACATGGACTGATCATGGTATTTGGTGCAGTAATGCCTGCATTTACCGGCTTGGCAAACTGGATGATCCCGCTAATGATTGGTGCGCCAGATATGGCATTACCGAGAATGAACAACTGGAGTTTTTGGATTTTACCGTTTGCGTTTTTGATTTTGTTAGCGTCACTGTTTATGCCTGGTGGCGGTCCTGCATTTGGGTGGACCTTTTACGCTCCGCTTTCCACCACTTATAGTAACGACAACACAGCAATGTTTGTGTTTGCGGTGCATATAATGGGTATTAGTTCGATTATGGGAGCCATTAATGTGGTGGTAACCATAGTGAATATGCGCGCCCCTGGAATGACGTGGATGAAGCTACCGTTATTTGTGTGGACATGGCTGATCACGGCTTTTTTACTTATTGCAGTAATGCCGGTACTTGCTGGTGCAGTTACTATGGTACTAACCGATAAATACTTTGCGACCAGCTTCTTTGACGCAGCTGGTGGTGGCGATCCGGTAATGTTCCAACATATATTTTGGTTTTTTGGTCATCCTGAAGTTTATATTATGATTTTGCCTGCCTTTGGCATTATCTCTACGATTGTTCCTACTTTTTCACGTAAAAAACTATTTGGTTACGCCTCTATGGTGTACGCCACTTCCTCGATTGCCTTGTTGAGCTTTATTGTGTGGGCGCATCATATGTTTACCACTGGTATGCCCGTGGCGGGTGAGTTGTTTTTTATGTACGCGACTATGTTGATATCGGTACCTACCGGCGTAAAAGTATTTAACTGGGTGGCAACTATGTGGCGTGGCTCTATTAGCTTTGAAGTGCCTATGCTGTTTAGTATCGCATTTATTGTGCTGTTTACTTTAGGTGGCTTTTCGGGATTGATGTTGGCTATTACGCCTGCCGATTTTCAATACCACGATACTTACTTTGTGGTTGCACACTTTCATTATGTACTCGTAACGGGCGCGGTTTTTTCTATTATGGCAGGGGCTTATTATTGGCTGCCAAAATGGACCGGAAATATGTTCAATATTACCTTAGCAAAATGGCATTTTTGGTTGTCCTTGGTAAGTGTAAATGTGCTGTTTTTCCCAATGCATTTTGTGGGATTAGCCGGTATGCCACGCCGTATTCCAGATTATGCACTGCAGTTTGCTGACTTTAACGCCATTATTAGTATAGGTGGGTTTGCCTTTGGTTTATCGCAATTACTGTTCGTTGTCGTTGTGTATAAATGTGCAAAAGGGGGCGATAAAGTGCCTGCAAAAGTTTGGGATGGGGCTGAAGGGCTTGAATGGGAAGTTGATTCACCAGCGCCTTATCATACGTTCTCAACGCCGCCGGATATTAAATAATGAGTCATCTACCGTTATTAAAAAAGCTGGTGGTTATTTGCATTGCAATGTTTGCTTTTGCATTTGCCATGGTGCCTTTATATGACGTGTTTTGCGATATAACGGGGCTTAATGGTAAGCCCTCGTTAGAACAAGCACAGCAAAGTACCTTGATTACTGAAAATAGAGAAGTCAGCGTTAGTTTTACCACGCATGCCCAAAGTGGTGCGCCTTTTGAGGTTAAATCTAAAGAATACAGTGTAGATGTAAAACCAGGGGCCATGCGTGAGGTTATGTTTAGCGCTAAAAACAACAGTAATGAAGACAAAGTGATGCAGGCTATCCCCTCGGTAGCACCGGGCAAAGCAGCTAAGTATTTACACAAAATAGCGTGTTTTTGCTTTGACCAGCAACCTTTGAAGGCTGGCGAGGAGCTAGAGTTTAAATTACTTTTTTATGTTGATACTGAGTTACCCAGTGATGTGGAGGAGTTAACTCTGTCTTATACCGTATTTGATATTAGCGAGAAGTTAGTAGCCAGTAATAACTAGCTTATAAAACTAGTGAAAAACTAGGAGCAAATGAAATGAATCAAAAATATGAACATTATTATGTACCTGATCAAAGCCCATGGCCAATAGTTGGCGCAGTGGCGCTATTTTTTATTGCGGTAGGGGCAGCCTTAACAGTTATGGATATGGGTAAAGAGGGAGGCAGCGGTATTTACATACTGTATGTGGGTATTGCCGTATTGCTTTATATGCTGTTTAGCTGGTTTAAAAATGTGATTGAAGAGTCGCATCAAGGTTTATATTCTGCCCAAATGGATCGCTCATTCAGGCAAGGTATGAGCTGGTTTATTTTTTCAGAAGTTATGTTTTTTATGGCCTTTTTTGGCGCCCTTTTTTATGCTCGCATGTTCTCTGTACCTTGGCTTGGAGGCGCTGATAACAACGCCATGACTAACGAAGTGTTATGGCCTACTTTTGAGGCTGTGTGGCCGTTGTTAAATACTCCAGGGGGCACCACTACGCAAGCAATGGGCTGGCAAGGGTTACCACTTATAAATACCCTTATTTTATTAGCCTCGTCAGTGACTCTGCATTTTGCTCATGTGGCGATGGAAAATAACAAGCGCACGCCACTTAAGGTGTTTTTAGGCGTAACTATTTTATTGGGAGTATGTTTTTTAGGACTCCAAGTAGAAGAATATATTTATGCTTATAACGACCTTAATTTAACCCTTGATGCAGGAATTTACGGTAATACCTTCTTTTTGTTAACCGGTTTTCATGGTATGCATGTCACCTTAGGTACCATTATTTTATTAATCGTTTTCCTACGGATTTTAAAAGGCCACTTTACAAAAAATAAGCACTTCGCGTTTCAAGCTGCGGCCTGGTACTGGCATTTTGTTGATGTTGTTTGGCTGTGTTTGTTTGTATTTGTATATGTGCTGTAGTGGGCAAAGGTGATTGATTTGCCGTAATTAAACCGAGCTTTAGTGCGGCAATTACCATCACTAATACCACAACAGAAAATAACACTCGACGCCCTAAAAAGTGAGACATGGGGCGTCCATTGGTTTTTCCCGACACCATAATTAATAAAGCACGAAATAAATTAAACAATATAAATAATAACAGTAGAACAATAATAATTTTAATAATCACTGGATTTACCCTTATGCAGTTAGTTGTATTTAACAAACAAAAGCTTAGCTCAATAATCACAGTTTGCCTGGTTGTTATTGTGGTATTAGTTTGTGTGCGTTTAGGGTTTTGGCAATTACAGCGCGCAGATCAAAAGCAACAGCAGCTTAATGCCATTGAAAATATACAACAGCAAGGGGTTATGAGCTGGGCACAGTTGCAACAACTGCCAAAAGAGTGGAATAAAACCGGGGTATTAGTTTCGTTGAGTGGTTATTTTGATATCAATAATTATTGGCTGCTCGATAACCAAATTTATAATGGTCAGGTTGGTTACGACTTACTGGCATTATTAAAATTACCTGATGATTCGCGCTTTTTATTAGTTAATTTAGGCTGGGTAAAAGCAGGCAGTTCAAGAGAAATCCTACCAAACGTGACAATACCTAGTGGTAAATTTTCGTTAACGGCACAAATTAAAGAAGATAACTTAAGTGGCTTTACCTTAGCTAATAGTAATACTCAATCAGATTTAGCTAAACGAATTCAAATCATTGATCTGCAAGCTCTCAGTAGCCAATCCCAGCGACCTTTAGTGGATTATATGGCCTATCGCCAAGGCGGTGAAGATGAGATTGCTGCCCCCCATTATGAAGCTGTTGTGATGAGTCCAGAAAAGCATTATGCCTACTCAGTGCAGTGGTTTTTAATTGCAATTGCCTGTGTGGTAGTTGCTATTTTTGCAAGCAAGAAGAGGATAGATAATGAAAAATAAACCCCTGTTGCTCTTTGTAGTATGTTGCGCTATCCCTTTAGTGCTGGCTTACAGCGCGTTAAAACTTGATTGGCTACCTACAGCAATTACTAATCATGGCGAATTTTTAGAGCGTGAAATTAAGCTAGAGAATTGGCAGCAGCATAATCCAAAACAATGGACCATTGCTTTAAATTATTCAGCACAATGTAAAGAGCCTTGCTCTGAGCAGCTCGCCGCTTTAGATAATTTATATGTTGCCCTTGGCAAAAACCAACACAAAGTAGATATGGCGATAATTGGTGAACCCGAAGCAGCGAAGCCGCATTGGCATATGATTGCTGCACAACAGCAGTTAAGACCCGCGAGTTTGTATTTAATAGACCATATGGGACTGATAGTGCTGGAATATCCATTTAACCCTCAACCACAAGAAAACCGTTTGATACAAAAGGGATTATTGAAAGATCTAAAAAAATTACTTAATTACTCTCGCTCAAGCTAAGTAGAGGCTGCTATGTATAAAAACTATAAAAATTTGGTATTAGCAACGAGTTTATTCGCATTAATTGTGGTGGCTTTAGGCGCATATACGCGGTTAAGTGACGCAGGGCTTGGTTGCCCCGATTGGCCTGGTTGTTATGGCTTTTTAACCGTACCAAAACATGAGGCCGAGATTGCGCAAGCGATTCAGAGCTATCCCGACATGATATTTGAAACAGCAAAAGCATGGAAAGAAATGATTCATCGCTATTTTGCTGGCACGCTCGGAGTATTAATTTTAGTGTTGTTTATTTTGGCTTTTGTAAAACGCCAGTATCCAACTACGCCTGTAAAATTACCGATGCTACTGCTTGTACTTGTTATTTTTCAGGCCGCGCTTGGTATGTGGACGGTGACTATGAACCTGCAGCCGCTAATTGTGATGGGGCATTTACTCGGAGGGTTTAGCATTTTGGCGTTATTAACGCTGTTGTACTTACGGCTGACCAGTCAGCCTATTACGGGTGGGGACGAAGGTGCAAAACCCCATTTTAAACTAAGCTTGGTGGCGCTCACGGTACTTATTTTACAAATCGCTCTAGGTGGCTGGTTAGCAGCTAACTATGCCGCACCACATTGTAATGGTTTGCCGCTATGTAGTTACGCTCAGCCGTTTTCGCTCAGTAGTGTTTTTCAGTTACCGTTAGAGCATAGCAATTATGAATTTGGCGTATTGTCACAACAAGCGCGTATGTCTATCCACTTATTGCATCGTATATGGGCATTGGTTACTTGTATTGTATTGGCACTTGTTATGTGGCGAATATACAGCCATGCTTATTCACAAAAAATTAAAAGCTGCACAGTGACGGTATTAGTGGCGTTATTTTGTCAGATTGCTTTGGGGTTAGCGGTGGTGCATTTCCACTTTCCGTTAGGCGTAGCGCTGGCGCATAACTTAATGGCTGCCATACTGTTATTAACTATGGTTAGGTTATGTTATTACCTAAAAGTCCGTACTTAAAGGGGAATCGTTATGGCACTTACAATTAATAAAAAAGCAATGCAGCCCGTTTATAGCACATCGTTATTAACTAAAAGCTATTACTTAATTCAAGATTATTTGGCAATCAGTAAATTTAAAGTAGTAGCTATGCTGGTGTTAACGGCATGGGTGGGTTTAGCCCTCGCCCCTGACGTTGGAAGAGGTATTGGGGTTCAATTCATAAGTTTATTAGGGATAGGCTTACTCTCTGCGGCAGCTGCCGTTATCAATCATGTGGTTGATAGTGAAATTGATAGTAAAATGGCACGTACACGCCACCGCCCAGTCGCCAAAGGACGCTTAAGTAAATTACACGCATTGAGTTTTGCAACTGTAATTGGTGTGGCAGGATTTATTATGTTGATGTTGTGGGCAAATACACTCACCGCCATACTCACTTTATTTGCACTTGTTGGTTATGCGTTTATTTATACGTCGTTTTTAAAACGTGCTACGCCACAAAATATAGTGATTGGTGGTTTGGCAGGCGCCATGCCACCCTTACTTGGTTGGGTGTCTGAAACCAATCAAATGGCCGCTGCTCCTTGGTTGTTGGTGATGATTATATTTACATGGACTCCTCCGCATTTTTGGGCGTTAGCCATTGCGCGTAAAAGTGATTACGAACGCGCTAAAATCCCCATGTTACCAGTGACCCATGGAATCGACTTTTGTAAAACCTGTGTGCTCGCGTACTCAGTACTATTAGCCATAGTGTGCGTACTGCCTTATTTGATAGGTATGTCGGGGCTTATTTATTTAAGCGGGGCATGTATCCTCAATGTGGTATTTATATACAAAGCAATTAACTTAAAATTTGCCGCCAAAGAGGACACCGCGATGGATTTATTTCGTTTTTCGATTATTCATTTAATGATACTCTTTGTTATCTTATTTATAGATAAATGGCTAGTTATATGAAGCGGTTATGGTGTGGGTTAATTGTTTTTTCGGTGCTTTTTTTATCGGCATGTGGTGATAAAAAAAATTTACAAGATCTTGATGCATTAGTGTACGAAACTGCAAAACCGTTATCTGATTTCTCGCTAAATGATCAACAGGGGGAGTTAGTGACAAAACAGCAGTTTTTAGGTCAATGGAACTTAGTGTTTTTAGGCTACACAAGCTGCCCTGATATTTGTCCAATGACGCTTGCTAAGCTTAACAATGTCTATAAAAACTTACAGGCTGATTATCCACTGCAGGTGTGGTTTATATCTGTCGATCCTAAACGAGATATTGCTCAAAAACGTAAAGAGTACATAGATTATTTTAACCCTAAATTTTTAGCTGTATCTGGGGAGCATAAAGACTTATTTCCATTTGTACGAGAGCTGGGATTAATTTATGCAATTAGTGATAGTGATGAATCTGACTATGCGGTGGATCATAGTGCATCGGTTGCACTTGTTGATGGTAGTGGCGCCCTGAGAGCTATTTTTAAGCCCGAATTTAAACAAGGAGATGTGCCTTTGGTGAATACTACAAAATTAACAGCGGAATTTATTGAAATAGCAGATTACTACAAAAACTAGTTTTTAATGGTTTAACAATTTTCAAGGGGCTTTGTGCCCCTATTTACGTTTTTTAACAGCTGTTTTTAATTAATTAGTTATTTTTTAGTCGTTTTTATGGCGTTTTCTTTATCTCGGTCTAAGCTTTTGTTATGGATTGAGTTGATAAGGAAAAGCTTAAAAATGCTTAAACTACCAAATGAGCTTTCAATTGTTCAGGTTGACGTTTTACATCAAGATTTATTAAGCGAGCTTAATAATAGCCGAGATATTTGTCTGGATATTAGCGATGTCATGTCTGCTGATACCGCCTCGGTTCAACTTCTTTGTGCCCTACAAAAACACCTTCTTACTATCAATCAAAAAATTGCCTGGGTTGGCAGCAGTGACGCATTAAAAAATGCCATTGAACAACTCGGTTTAAGTGAATATTTAGCTTCAGAAAGTACTAACTAGAGGTTTATATGAAAAGAATTTTAGCTGTCGATGATTCTGCATCAATGCGCCAAATGGTGAGCTTTACGTTAAAAACAGCAGGGTTTGATGTTACCGAAGCCAAAGATGGCAGTGAGGCATTAGCTATTGCCAAGCAACAAGGTTTTGATGCAGTTATTTCTGATGTAAACATGCCAATTATGGATGGGATCACACTTATTAGAGAGCTAAGAGGGTTACCAGATTACAAATTTACACCGTTGCTTATGTTAACTACAGAGTCGGGGATGGATAAAAAAGTAGAAGGCAAAGCTGCAGGGGCAACAGGGTGGATTGTAAAACCTTTCAATCCAGAACAACTATTGGCCGTGCTAAAAAAAGTAATCCGTTAACCTAGGAGTGCACTGTGAGTATTGATTTAAGCCAGTTTTTTGAAGTGTTCTTTGAAGAGAGTTTTGAAGGCCTCGATATTATGGAGACTGAATTACTCAACTTAGTGCCGGGCGAAGAAGACTTAGAAACTATTAATACTATTTTTAGAGCTGCTCATTCAATAAAAGGGGGCAGTGCTACTTTTGGATTTAATTCAATTGCAAACTTTACCCATGTATTAGAAACATTACTGGATCAAATTCGTGAAGGTGAGCGCAATATAAGTAGCGAGCACATTAATTTATTACTTAAATCAGTAGATTGCTTAAGAGCTTTGCTAAGCTCACTAAAAGTACAGGAAGAACCTGATTTAACCCAAGCAGACACTTTGCGAGAACAGTTTGAAAGCTTACTAGGTATGCCAGCAAGTGAAGTTCAAGCTGATGAAACACACCTTGAACAGGTTATCGTTAATACTTACCAGATTGATTTTAAGCCACATTTTCATCTATTTAAAACCGGTAACGAACCTTTGTTTATGATCAGCGAATTAGCTGAGCTTGGTGAGTTAGAAGTACAAGTATTCACCGATGCGATACCTGACATTAAAGAATTAACCACTGATGAGTGCTTTTTATATTGGCGATTTTTCTTAAATACTGAACGTGATGACCAAGCCATTAAAGAGATTTTTGAATGGGTTGAAGATGATGCAGATATTAAAGTCGAGTTGTGTGGCGGCTTATTTAATGATGCTAAAGCCGAGTCAGAGGAAGTAATTAACGAACCGGCTATTGTGGAGGAAGCTCCCAAAACTGCTGAGCAACCCAAAGCGAGTAAAGCAAAGGCACCTGCCAATACGCCCAGCGCTAAAGCTGCGCCTGAATCTACTTCTATTCGGGTTGGTATCGATAAGGTTGATTCATTAATTAATATGGTGGGCGAGTTGGTCATTACCCAAGCAATGTTAAATCAGCTTAGCGAACAGGAAATGACAGCCACCACGGTAACGTCTCTTCAAGAGGGATTGGCGCAATTAGCGCATAACACTCGAGATTTACAAGAAAACGTGATGCGTATTCGTATGCTGCCAATTAATTTTGTGTTTAGCCGCTTTCCGCGTTTGGTGCGTGATATTGCTCAAAAGCTTAATAAAGAGGTGGAGTTAAAACTGATTGGAGAGCAAACCGAGCTAGATAAAACCGTGATGGAAAAAATATCTGATCCTATGGTGCATTTAGTAAGAAACTCTTTGGATCATGGTATTGAAACTGTAGAAAAGCGTATTGCAGCAGGTAAAGATCCTGTGGGCAAGGTTACGTTAAATGCTTTTCATCAGGGAGGTAACATCGTCATAGAAATAATGGACGATGGCCAAGGCCTTAACACCCAAAAGATTAAAGAAAAAGCAATTGCCAACGAGCTAATTACGGGCGATAGCGAGTTAACAGATGATGAGATTAACGAACTCATATTTATGCCAGGGTTTTCTACCGCTGATGAGGTAAGTGACTTATCTGGCCGGGGTGTAGGTATGGACGTGGTTAAACGTAATATTCAATCATTAAATGGGTCAGTAGAGGTCACTTCTGCACAAGGTATTGGTTCTACTTTTACTATTCGGCTGCCGCTCACTTTGGCTATTTTAGATGGGCAATTGGTGAAAGTGGCCAAGCATACTTACATCATCCCATTAATCTCAATTGTAGAGTCATTACAAATTGATATCTCCAAAGTCAGTCGAGTTGGTAAAGACTTAGACGTACTTAGATTACGTGATGAATACATTCCTATTCTGCGTTTATACGATATTTTTAATCATCAAAATGCGATTGAATCGCTAGACAAAACCCTGTTGGTTGTAGTGGAAAACGACAACCAAAAAGTAGGGCTGCTAGTTGATGATTTACTGTCGCAACAGCAGGTGGTTATAAAAAGTTTAGAAGCTAATTATCATAAGGTGGATGGAGTATCGGGGGCAACCATTTTAGGCGATGGGCGGGTCTCGTTAATTTTAGATATTAGCGGTTTAATTAAGCTTTCTGGGTTAAAAAAACCTGGTAGCCAAGCATTAAGTATTGAGCCATCGGCGACTCTGGAGGATTCATGTTCTCTGAATCAATAGCATTAAATAGCAATATTGAACTACAGCGCAAAGAAGGCGTTAAGCAGTTTCTTACCTTTATTATGGCTGAAGAAGAATACGGAGTAGACATATTAACGGTGCAAGAAATTCGCAGCTGGGAAGACATAACCGCACTGCCAAATGCCCCTGAGTACGTAAAAGGCGTTATTAATTTGCGTGGCACTATAGTCCCTATTATTGATTTGCGGTTACGTTTTGGTTTACCCACCATTGAGTATGGACCGTTAACAGTAGTGATTATTGTAAAAGTAGAGTTTGAACAAGAAAGTAAAGTAATGGGTATTACGGTAGATGCGGTGGCGGATGTTTATAGTATTGCTGAGCAAGATGCTAAAGCCGTACCGAGTTTAACCCAAACCAATGAAAGTGAATATGTCGCAGGGTTAGTTAACGTGGGCGAAAAAATGATCGCCCTGATTGACTTGCCTGCAACCATGGATATTTAGCGGTAACGGTAACTAAATAAAGTAAATAACTTAAAGGTGGTGATAAGCATGGGATGGTTTAGTAATTCAAAACAGTCTGAATCAAGCAATGATTTGATCATAAATGCATTGCATAAATCATTAGCAATAATTGAGTTTGAACCTAGCGGAAAAATTATTACTGCGAATGCAAATTTTCTTCGCGTAATGGACTACTCACTTGCTGAGGTTCAAGGTCAGCACCATTCTTTATTTGTTAGCCCTAGCGAAGCGCAAAGTAATGAATACCGTCAATTTTGGCAGCGACTGAGCGCGGGTGAGTTTATTTCAGATGAATTTAAGCGGTTTGGCAAAAATGCTAAAGAAGTGTGGATACAAGCCACCTATAACCCTGTTTTAGATTCACAGGGTCAAGTGATTAAAGTGATTAAATTTGCCACTGAGATCACATTGCAAAAATTAAAGGCGGCAGAAGCTGCTGGACAAGTTGCGGCAATAAATAAATCGCAAGCGGTAATCGAGTTTGACTTAGATGGCACAGTACTAAATGCCAACGATAACTTTTTAGCCACATTTGGCTACCACCTTAATGAAATACAAGGTAAACATCATCGTTTATTTGTTGCAGCTGAATATGCAAATAGTGCAGATTATCAGGCTTTTTGGGCCAAACTGGGACGGGGTGAATACGACCGAGGTGAGTACTTGTGCTTTGATAAACAAGGCCGTGAAATTTGGATTAATGCTTCTTATAACCCCATTTATGATATGGACGGAAGATTAATAAAAATCATTAAATATGCAACTGATATTAGCGAACAAAAAGAACTTGAAAGAGCCTCTAAAAAAACAGCTGACTTAGCCAACGCCCTAAAAGTATGCCAAGCAAATGTGATGATGGCTGATAATGACTTAAACATCATCTTTGCCAATGACCGTGTTAAGCAAATGCTAAAAGCACGCGAAAGAGATTTGCAATCGGTACTACCCAACTTTGCTGTAAGTGACTTAATTGGCACATGTGTTGATGATTTTCATCAACACCCTGCGCATCAGCGCGAGCTATTAAAAAAATTAGATGCGCCTCATAAAGCGACACTCAAATTAGCTGGTCTTATTTTTAATTTAATTGCTTCGCCATGGTTTAACGAAGAAGGAGAGCGTTTAGGAACGATTGTTGAGTGGCAAGATATTACTGATGAAGTATTTAAGGCCGATGCAGAGCGTGCCAGAGCAGAAGAAAACCTTCGTGTTCGTCGCGCGTTAGACACTGTAGCAACAAACACCATGATTGCAGATGCATCGAATGTGATTGTGTACATGAATGACGCGGTGAAAAATATGATGAGTATTGCACAAAATGATATACGCATTGATTTACCTAACTTTGACAGCAAAAATTTGATTAATCAAAACATTGATATATTTCATAAAAACCCAGCCCATCAGCAAAATATGTTAGCAAAGCTAACGAACACTTACAGTACTGAAATTAAAGTGGGCGGCAGAACCTTTGGTTTAGTTGCTAACCCAATTATTACCCCAGACGATGAGCGAATTGGGACTGTAGTTGAATGGGAAGACAGAACGGCAGAGGTGGCAATAGAAAAAGAGATTGCTCAGTTGGTCAGCGCCGCAAGTAAAGGGGAATTAAATAGCCGAGTGGTTGAGCAAGGAAAAGATGGCTTCTTCCTGCGTTTAGCTCAGGGCCTTAATAGTTTAGTTAAAGTGGTTGATGACGCCGTAGCAGATACTGGAACTATGCTTGATGCAATGGCCAATGGGGATTTATCAAAACGGATTGAAAAACAGTATTACGGCTCGTTTGATAAACTTAAAAAAGATGCAAATGCGACGGCAGACAAGCTAACTGAGGTCATTAATCGCATTAATACATCGGCTACACTGGTGGCCAGTGGGGCTGAAGAAATTTCACAAGGCAATGCCGATTTAAGCCAGCGTACAGAAGAGCAGGCGTCATCATTAGAAGAAACAGCTTCTAGTATGGAAGAGATGACCAGTACGGTTCGTCAAAATGCTGATAATGCCAAGGTGGCTAATGACTTAGCTGAAGAAACCTGTGATAAAGCAATTCAAGGTGGCGAGGTTGTTAATAAGGCCGTAACCAGTATGTCGGCTATTAACGAATCGAGTAAAAAAATTGCTGACATTATTGGTGTAATAGACGAAATAGCATTCCAAACAAACCTATTAGCACTTAATGCTGCTGTAGAAGCTGCAAGAGCGGGTGAGCAAGGCCGAGGCTTTGCCGTTGTTGCAGGTGAAGTGCGTAACTTAGCTCAGCGCTCAGCTGGTGCCGCTAAAGAAATTAAAGAGTTAATTAGAGATAGTGTTGGCAAAGTTGCTGATGGGAGTGCACTTGTGAATGAGTCAGGTGTCACTTTACAAGAGATTGTGGTGTCGGTGAAACGCGTAACACAAATGATAGCTGATATAACTCAGGCCTCGGAAGAGCAAAGCGCCGGGATTGAGCAAGTAAATAAAGCCGTATCGCAAATGGATGAAATGACTCAACAAAATGCTGCATTAGTTGAAGAGGCATCGGCTGCAGGTGAGTCTATGGCAGAGCAGGCTAATGAAATGCGCCGTTTACTGCACTTCTTCTCACTAGGGCAGCAAGATATGGCGGTTGTATCGCCTACCATCCGGACTCCTGAAATAACGCATAAGCAACAAAATAGCTTCGTTAATAATAAAAGCAAAGGTGAAAACTTTGTAGACTCAGCTGAAGAGTGGGAGGAGTTTTAACTCTACTTTAGATAGATTCACACAATGAAGTAAGTGTGAATCTATTTTTATATTTATTTGAGAGCACATAATGAAAGAGTTTTTATTAACGGATAGCGATTTTAAGGAAGTGGCTCATTTAGTGTATAACGCCTGTGGTATTGTGCTTGGAGAGCATAAGCGAGAAATGGTTTACTCACGATTAGCAAGGCGAATTCGTGAGCGTAAATTAACAAACTTTTCTAGTTACCTAGATTACTTAAAAAATCATAAGGATCAGGAGTTTGATGCATTTATTAATGCCATTACCACCAACTTAACCTCTTTTTTTCGTGAAATTCATCATTTTGAGTTTATAAAAGAGCAGTTCATTCCTGCGATGCTAAAAGCAAATAAGCATAATAAACGCGTGCGTATTTGGTCTGCAGGCTGCTCTACCGGTGAAGAACCCTATAGTTTAGCAATGACGTTACAAGGGGCTTTTCCAAGTGATTGGGATGTGAAAATTTTAGCTACTGATCTTGATTCTAATGTACTGGCTAAAGCGCAGAGCGGTATTTATACCGCGGCAAATGTGAATGGCCTTGATGATGCCTTGCTCAAGCGCTGGTTTTTAACTAGCAAAGACGGGCAAAGTTATAAGGTTAAACCTAAACTACAACAGTGTATTTCATTTAAGCGTTTAAACTTACTCCAAGATTGGCCGATGAAGGGCCCATTTGATTTGATCTTGTGCAGAAATGTAGTGATTTACTTTGACAAAGAGACAAAGGATCAGCTTTTTAACCGTTATGCCGATATTTTAAATAACCAAGGTTATTTATTTTTAGGGCATTCAGAAACCATGGGAAAAGAGCATGTCTTATTTAAAAACTTAGGGAAAACCATGTATCAAAAAGTAGCCCATGCAAACACAATTTAAGCCGGTATTAGCGGGATTTGAGCATATTAAACGCTATTGGGATGCCACGCGAGAGCGTGTGGTCGCTAAGGTATTGCCAGGTGAATTTTATGTTTCTAAAAACGATGAGCTGATCACCACCGTGCTCGGGTCGTGCATTGCTGCTTGTGTTTACGACGATAAGCTTGGCATAGGAGGTATTAACCACTTTATACTACCTATTCAAAAGGGTGAGCGAATTGACCAAGCACATAGTTTAAGTTGTCGTTATGGTAACTGGGCCATGGAATATTTAATTAATGAAGTGCTTAAAAATGGCGCTTCTCGGGCAAACTTAAAAGTAAAATTGTTTGGGGGAGGCAAAATAATTAGCGCAATGACAGATATAGGTATTGGCAATATTAGTTTTGCCAATGCGTATGTTGCAGAAGAGGCGCTAAACCTAGTGGCGCATGATATGGGTGGCCCCTGGCCGCGCAAAATATTTTTTAATCCCCATAATGGAAAAGTACAGGTTAAAAAGCTAAGAAACTTACACAATAACACCATTGAAAAACGTGAAGTGCGTTACTTACATAATCTTGAACAGCAAACTCAAGCCACTGATATAGAACTTTTTTAAGGATGGCTATGATTAGAGTATTAATAATTGATGACTCGGCACTGATCAGGCAATTACTGACAGAGATACTGCAACAGGCAAAAGACATTGTGGTAGTGGGTTGTGCACAAGACCCATACGAAGCCAGAGAAATGATTAAAAAACACAATCCGGACGTGTTAACACTAGATGTTGAAATGCCAAAAATGGACGGTATTAGTTTTTTAAAAAACTTAATGCGCTTACGCCCCATGCCAGTAGTGATGATTTCCACTCTGACTCAAAAAGGTTCCCCTATCACCCTTGAAGCGCTTGAATTGGGGGCGGTTGATTTTATTGCAAAGCCAACGGTTAACGTTAAACAACAAATGAGTCAATATGCTGACACAGTGCAGCAAAAAGTCAGGGTGGCGGCTAGTGCTCGGGTTCGAGGCTACAAAAAAACCAGTGCTGTAGCAGAACCTATCCCCACCCATGCCGAATTTTTAGTAAATAAAGTGATTGCAATCGGTGCATCAACAGGGGGAACCGAGGCGATAAAAGAAGTGCTGATACGTATGCCCAAAAATTGCCCACCCATTGTAATAACGCAGCATATTCCTCCCGTATTTAGCACCTCATTTGCAGAGCGAATGCAGCGCACTTGTACTATTAACGTAAAAGAAGCACAGCAAGGCGATAAACTGGTAGCAGGTTGCGCTTATATAGCTCCGGGTGGCTTACATTTACGAATTAGTAAACAAGGTAGTGCTTTGTATTGTCAGCTTGATGATGGAGAGGCTGTTAATAGACATAAACCCGCAGTGGATGTTTTATTTAACTCATTACTTGAAATAGGTGCAAAGCATATTGTTGCCACACTATTGACCGGCATGGGAAGTGATGGTGCGAAAGGGTTACTCGCATTAAAGCAACAAGGTGCATACACGCTTGCGCAAGATGAGTTTTCGTCAGTGGTATGGGGCATGCCTAAAGCTGCTATTGATATGGGGGCGGCAAATGAAGTGGTACCGCTGGAGAAAATGACCCAGCGGTTATTAAATCAAGTAATGAAAAGGTAAAACTTAGTTGATCACCCAAGGTTGTGAAAACCAATAATAACTGCCGGCTTGTTTTATTGATGGAGCCGTGCAGTTAAAGCGAGAGCGGCCTTTATTAAGCTGTTTTGGCGATGTTATCTCAACCGTACTATCGTCTAACCAATTTAAATTAGCTTGGCCAACGCTTGATACATAACAGGCAAATTGACTCTTATGAAAGTCATCTGTTTCAAGCTTTATAGTGAGTGTCGGTGGATTTTTTGAAGTGACACTATCTTCATAGGTTAGCTTATTAATGGTAAAGGCAGTTGAATTTATCTTGGTAATTAACGTCCCTAGTTTGCTATAAAAACCAGATGCGGGGAAGCGCGGTAAGCGGCTAAAGTTAGAGTGTTGATTAACGGCTCCTGAGTGCTGGCCAATACCAACAAAACCTAGCTCAGTAACGAGTGCTTGTAGTTGATTGTTAAACTCTCCGTATGGGTAAGCAACGTATTTATAGTCGTGACCTATTTCCTCTTTAATACGCTGTTGTGAACTAAGAATGTCTTTTTTTGTGCGTTCGCGCCATTGGCTTTGCGTTTCATTTTCAAGTTTTTTATGTAGGTAGTTATGCTCGGCACTATGATTAGCAATAACTGCTCCTTTTTTTGCAAGCTCCCTGAGCTTATCCCACCCCATCAAATAGCTCGCTTGCTCATCAATGAGTTTTGGGTTTACGAAAATAGTGTACGGGTAGCCAAATTCCTCAAGGATAGGGGCGGCTTGGTCGTAATTATTGTTGTAACCATCATCAAAGGTAATCGCGATTGTTTTGTCCTCTAAAGCCTTACCTTGTTGCAATGCACTGATCAGCTCATTTAATGGAATAACGTTAAAGTTATGCTCTTTTAAATAATTTAAGTGTTTAGTAAAGGTGTTGGCACTCACGCTGGTAACAGCGGGAAGGGTTTCACTGACGTGATGATACTGTAGAATAACAGCTGCTTGCGCGCGTATAGAACCACAAATCAGGAATAATAATACTAAATGAAACAATTTCTTATACATAATAAGGCACACCATAAAAGCTTGTTGTTGTTAGCCGGTCCGATGATATTATCAAATATTACCGTCCCGTTGTTAGGAATTGTTGATACGGCTGTGATTGGTCACTTGGGGAGCGCGCATTATTTAGCCGGTATTGCTTTGGGTTCAACTGTGATCTCTATTTTATTTTGGCTCGCTGGATTTTTAAGAATGAGCACCACTGGGCTGGTGGCGCAGGCTTATGGTCAAAATGATTTAACCCAACTCGTAGCCTTACTTAAGCGCAGTTTATTGTTAGCCACTTCGGTTGCCTTACTCCTTATTTTGCTATCACCCCTTATAAAACATGCCATCGCGTATTTATCAGCTGCCAATAGCGATGTGCTCAATGAAGCCTATAGGTATTTTAGTATTCGTATTTTTAGCGCCCCTGCAGCGCTATGCAACTTAGTTTTACTAGGCTGGATGTTAGGTGTTCATTATGGCCGAGGGCCATTTTATTTACTGTTAGTGACTAACATTACCAATATTATGCTCGATATTTATTTTGTAGTGTACCTTGATTGGGCGGTTGCAGGGGCTGCGTGGGCATCACTTATCGCTGACTACATTGCACTTGTGTTTGCTTTATTGCTGGTGGCTCAACTTGCTAAAAAGCATGGTATGAGTTTGGCTGTAGCAAATTGGTTTAGTTTAGAAAAAATGGCAGGACTACTGAGCTTAAACCGCGATATTTTTATTCGTTCTTTAGTACTGCAATTATGTTTTAGCTTTATGACCTTTTATGCTGCTCGCCTCGGTGAAACCACACTGGCCGCCAATGCTGTTTTACTCAACTTTTTAATGTTAGTTAGCTTTGCACTTGATGGAATAGCCTATGCAAGTGAGGCCAAAGTAGGTCAAGCTAAAGGTCAAAAAAGTGTTGAAAAGATAAGGCTTTGGGTAAAAATAAGTGTATTTTGGGGTATGTTATTTGGCGTTTTGTATAGTGTGTTTTTTATAGTATTTGGCAGCAGCATTATTAAGCTATTAACTAATGTACCAGAGGTTATTGACGAGGCCATTCACTATTTACCTTGGGTAATAGCATTGCCTATTTTAGCTATGAGCTGCTTTTTGTTCGATGGTATTTTTGTTGGTCTGACACGCGCTAAAGCGATGCGAAACAGTATGTTGCTTTCAGCGATTGTAGGCTTTTTCGGGGTGTTTTGGCTATTTCAGGACTGGCAAAATAATGGGTTATGGTTAGCCATGAGTTGTTTTATGCTTATGCGAGGCGTAACGCTTATTGTTAAATATCAACAATTAAAAGCTAATAATCAATTACTTAATTAAGCGAATTAATATAAACCGTTACTTCCACAGATCGGGGTCATTATTTTTGGAAGGGATATTTTTTAATACTTGAGAAAAGCGGTTAGCAAAAATGCCCGCATAGCCCCAAAAGGCAAAAAATAAAGCGGGGACTAAAATTACTAAGCCAATAACTTGCAAACTATAATGGCTGTAATAGCCTACAGCGATAAATATCACGGCTAGCACAAATAGTGCTAGCCCGCGAAAAAAGCGCTTTAAACTCAACTTAGGGTCGCTCCCTAAGCGGTAAATAAGTGGCTTTAGCATAATGAATTAATGCTTAGTAGTAAGAATGCTCGCCTGCTTCATGATCGGTAATGTCAGACACACCGGTGATTTCATCAAACTTAGCAATCATCTCTTTTTCAATGCCTTCTTTTAGTGTGACATCGATCATAGAACATCCATTACAACCACCACCAAACTGAAGTACAGCAACACCTGCTGCAGTGATCTCTACCAAGCTAACTTGGCCGCCATGGTTGGCAAGTTGTGGGTTTACTTCGGTTTCTAGCATGTGTTGCACACGCTCATTCAAGCTGGCATCTTCACCTAGTTTACGTGCTTTAGCATTAGGTGCTTTAAGTGTTAATTGAGTACCCATTTTGTCGGTAACAAAATCAATTTCAGCTTCGGCTAAAAAAGGCGCGCTTTCAGCATCAACAACCGCATCAAAGCCGTTAAAATTTAGGCGAATATCGCTCTCTTCTACCGCGTCTTCTGGACAATAAGAAACACCACATTCAGCTTGTGATGTACCAGGGTTAACAACAAACACACGAATATTCGTTTGTTGAGATTGATCTGCTAATAGCTTAGCAAAATGCGCTTGCGCTGTTTCGGAAATAGAAATCATAATACCGTCTATACTTGACTAAATTACTCGGATACTGCATATCATACTCCGCTCATCGTGTTGCGGCTAGTGTTGAACGTAAAAAGTTGGCATCTATTTTAAGCAATGGTAGCGTGCAATTAACAAACATTTTTAGAGTGATTTATATGCGCTTCATATTAACAATAATGGTGGTACTGGCCAGTTTTTCAAGTATGGCAAAGCCCCTATCTTATTATTTTGAGCAACAGGTTGAATTTGATTCCACCATACCAACACCACAAGAGGTACTGGGTTATCAAGTGGGTGAGTGGCATGTAAGGCATGACCAACTTGTTCGCTACATGGAAATTTTAGCTCAAAAAAGCGATCGAATTAATTTTGAAGTAATAGGCCGAACTCACGAACAGCGCCCGTTAGTTATGCTTACGATTACAGCGGCTAACAAATTAAAAAATATAGAAAAAACTCGCCAAGCACATTTAGCTCGCCTAAATAATTCAAACAATAAAACAGCAGAGCAGCCCAGTGTCGTGTGGATGGGTTACAGTGTTCATGGTAACGAATCATCAGGTAGTAATGCAGCGTTACTAGTCGCTTATTATTTAGCTGCAGCGCAAGGCGATGAAATAAATGAGCTACTTAACAATACGGTTATTTTACTCGACCCGTCGCTTAACCCAGATGGACTAGCACGTTTTGCAAATTGGGCTAATAGTAATCGCGGTATGAACTTATCGTCAGATCCGCAAACCCGAGAGCATGTAGAGAGCTGGCCAAGCAGCCGTACAAACCATTATTGGTTTGATTTAAACCGTGATTGGTTGTTGTTACAGCACCCAGAGTCGCGGGCTCGGATTGCTAAGTTTCATTATTGGAAACCTAATATTTTAACTGACTTTCATGAAATGGGGCCAAATAGTAGCTACTTTTTTCAACCGGGTATCCCAAGTCGTAAACACCCAATTACGCCTGAAGAAAATGTGAGCCTTACCAAAGCGATTGCAAATTATCATGCTAAAACATTAGATGAAAACAACGCGCTATACTTTACAGAAGAAAGCTTTGATGACTTTTATTATGGTAAAGGCTCTACCTACCCCGATGTAAACGGGGGTGTGGGTATTTTATTTGAACAAGCAAGTTCTCGTGGCCATATTCAAGAAACGATCAATGGTCCGCTAACGTTTGCGTTTACAATTAAAAACCAACTTTTAACGAGCTTATCAACGTTTAAAGCGGCGATTGATAACCGCCAAGCTTTGCTTGAGTATCAAGCGAACTTTTATAACAAAGCGGTTGAGCTTGCCAAAGATGAAGACTATCAAGGCTATATTGTTCAAGCAGCTGAAGATCACACCCGCACTAACGATTTTTTAAGCATACTTAAACAACATCAAATTAATGCCTACCCAGTGAAAGAAGGGCTGAAAGCTGAGGGTAAAAACTTTACCGCTGATAGTTATTTTGTGCCGCTTGCGCAACCACAATATCGATTAGTTAAAGCTATTTTTAGTGAGCAACAAAACTTTGCCGATAACACCTTTTACGATGTGTCGGGTTGGACATTAGCGCATGCGTTTAATTTACCATTTGCTAAAGTAAACAGCCGTTGGGGGTTAGAGATAGAAAAAACAGCTTGGCAAAAAGCAAAGCAGCCAGAGTTAGCGCCACTGACTAAAAATTACGCCTATGGATTCGCATGGGATGACATGCAGGCCCCGAAAATGCTCAATAGTCTGTTACAGCAAGGCATTAAAGCACGTGTTGCACTAAAACCATTAACTGCAGTATCAACCAACGCAGAAGTAAACTTTGACGCCGGTAGTATTATCATTCCTGCTGGGCTTCAAACTGATACTGACTGGGTGGCAAAGCTAAATCAAGCACAAAGCCAGTTTGGGATTGAACTTAAACCAATTACTACTGGCTTAACCAGTAAAGGTGCTGATTTAGGGTCGCGCTCTATGGCTGTGGTTTCTGCACCTAAGGTGTTACTTGTTGGCGGTAAAGGCGTGAGCCAATATGAAGCGGGTGAAGTGTGGTACTACCTAGATCGTTTTGTAGGTGTAGCGCCAACCATTGTTGAAATGAATCGTTTAGCGTCTTTAGAGCTCAGTAATTACAGCCATATTGTGTTGGCGCATGGCGATTATTCGACGTTATCTGATGCCGATAAAGTGGCAATTAAAAGTTGGGTGAGAAAAGGCGGTGTTATTTGGGGACATAAAGGCGGGGCGAAGTTTTTAGCCGATCAGCAACTATTAAAAGCAAGCTACTTATCGCGTAAAGATGTGGCTGGGGCATTTGATACTCAAGGTTTAAAATATGCAGACAAAGACCACTTAGCGGGTCGCCAGCGTATTGCCGGTGCGATATTTAATACCAAGGTAGATACAACTCACCCTCTGACATTTTCATTTAAGCGTGACACACTACCTGTATTTAAAAATAGCACCTGGCTATTGGAAGCCTCGCAAGCACCGTTTGTAAATATACTTACCTACACACAGCAGCCGCTCCTTGCTGGTTTTACCGATGCAGTAAATGTAGAGCAAGTGGCCGGTGGAGCTGCGTTAATGGCGCATTCTTATGGGCGAGGTAGTGTTATTGCGATGACTGACAACCCTGTATTTAGAGGGTACTGGTATGGCACCAGCCGATTGTTAAGTAATGCTTTATTTTTCGGCCACACCTTTCGCGTGAGTGGAAACTAACACGCCCTAAAGTGGTGTTAAACACGTAGTGAATGCCCATACGTGTTTAGCGCCCGCTTCTTTTAACGATAATGTAGCCGCATTAAGAGTTGCTCCTGTGGTCATAATATCATCGATAATTACTACCGTTTTTCCCTCTAAATTAATCGTGCATGAAAAAGCCTGCTGTAAATTTTTGACCCTTTTAGCTTTGCTTAATTGTGATTGTGCCGAAGTGTGTTTATGGCGAAGTAACGCATTATTTAACACCTTATTTGACGCCAAACAGGGTTGCCATACTTGGGTTACCTGATTAAATCCACGCGTTAAAAAGCGCGCTTTATGTAAAGGTAAAATAATAAATGCATCAACAGCTATAGGGTGTTTAGTCATAAAAACAGTAAGTTGCTTTTTTATGACTTGCTGCAGTGCTTTTTTATAATGGATTTGATTATTAAATTTAAGTTGTTTTAACCATAAATCAAAAGGGGGCTGGTAAAAGGCACATGCAAACAGCTTTTCAAAGCTGCAGTTAGGAAACATTTCTACAATATCAGGGCGGTAAAATAAATTGTCATGCTCGGCCAAATCTAGCATTGGCAAGTCATTTAAACAAAATTGACAAAGCCCCATTGAGCTGTGGATCTGACTTTGACACAACACACAGTAAGAGGGAAATAGCCAATCACCTAGGCTGAGTTTCATTCGCTGATGATCCTCATTACAAACTCCTTTTAAAGCGCTATCATAGATCTTAAGTTTGGTTAAGGTTAGGTAAATATGCAAAATGAATGTGTGTTGTTACATGGTTGGGGAATGAACCAAGGTGTGTGGCAGTTAATAAAACCAGAATTAGAATTTTTATATTCAGGTAAAGTGCGCTGTTTAGATTTACCCGGTTATGGTGACAGTAGCGCCTCTTTAAGTCCTTATACATTACATGATGCTGCAAAGCGGGTGAGTGAGCAGCTAAAACCGCAATCGGTACTAATGGGATGGTCTTTGGGTGGATTGTTTGCCATTTATATTGCCAAACATTGGCCAGAAAAAGTATCAAAAGTTATTTTAGTTGCCTCAACCCCCTTTTTTGCAGAGCAATTGCCATGGGCTGGCATTAAGCCTAAAGTATTAACACAGTTTAAAGAGCAGTTATTGCAAGAGCGTTCAAAAACGATAGAGCGTTTTTTGGCCATTCAGGCAATGGGCAGTGAGTCTGCTCGAGATGATATAAAACAGCTAAAGCAGTTATTGAGTCAGTCATCGCCCCCGAATAACGAGGCCTTAAGTGCAGGACTAGACATACTGCAAAATGAAGATTTACGCGAATTATTTGCTCAATGCCCAGTTCCTATTCGCGGCATTTTTGGGCGCTTAGACTCTCTCGTTCCTTATCGGGCCATTAAGAAAATGGTGGCACTTAATGCTGACTTTGAGTACGAAGTGTTAGACAAAGCATCGCATGCGCCTTTTATTTCTCATAAAAGTGAATTTTTATCTGCCGTTAAATCAATGCTTTGAAGCAAAGCCATGATTACTGCGGTTTAAAGCTTTATTTTGCGTGATTTTTGAGCGATAATTAAACAATATTTATTTGCTGGAGGTTTATTATTATGCCAATAGGATCTGTATTCAATAGTGGTGTTGAAGGGTTTAATAGAGCCAGCCAAGGAATTGAAAAAGCCAGCGCTGAGATTAATCGTGCCAGCATAGAGCAGCAAGACGACTCTCAACTAGCGCAGCAACGTCAATTAACGGCCGCTCGTCCTGAAGAAGCAGTCACCGCGCCAGTATCTCAACCTGCACGAATTGATGATGCATTAGTAAACTTAAAAGTTGAAGAGTTTAATGCTAAGGCAAACACGCAATCTATCCAAACTGCAGATGACGTATTAGGCACTTTAGTTGATATTAAAGTGTAATTTCTCATGAATATTGTCACGCCATTTCCGTCTATCAATATAAACACCGCAAATGTTTATACAGAGACTGCTCGGCGTGACAACCAGCTACGTGAAGTCATTCCCCCAGCCGCTGCAAACACTGCCGGTAGCACAGAAAACAAAGCCCAAAGTGATGCAGAAAAAGCCAAACTGCCAGGAAATAGCGACAGCTCAACCTACAATGCGAGTGGCAAAATTGCAGACGATAAAACGATTGCGCAACGCGAAGGCAATGCAGATAGCGATCAAGATGATGCCGAGCAAGAAAAACAACAAGCTGCAGAAGAAGTTAGTGAGCAAGAAGAGCTGCAACTTGAGCAAGAACTTCAACAAATTAAAGAGCTTAAAGCACGCGACACTGAAGTGCGAACACATGAGCAAGCGCATGCCGCTGTGGGTGAACAATATGCGGGCTCTCCTAGCTATGAATACCAAAGAGGCCCTGACGGTACTAACTATGCCGTAGGTGGTGAAGTACCGATAGATGTTGGGGTTATCAATGGTGACCCTCAAGCAACCATTGATAAAATGCAAACGGTACGTGCTGCAGCACTAGCGCCAGCAGAGCCTTCAGGTGCCGACAGGGCAATTGCAGCAGATGCGACTCAAAAAATAGCCGCAGCACAAGCTGAGTTAGCATCAGCGGATGACGAAGACAGCAGCGAAGGTCAAAGTAGAGTCAGTGCATCGTTTTCTAATAGTGAAAGCTCAGAAGTAAAAACCGCTAAAAGCGAAGAGCAAACGCGTGATGTCGAAGTAGAAGCACGTGCTGGTCGCATTGCTAGCTTTTACCAACTGGCCACTTCTCCTGCGACTCAAAGCCAATTCTCAGCACAAATTTAAATTAAAGCTTATATTTAATAGCCATAAAAAAACCGCCTAAGCGGTTTTTTTATTGGGTCATTTTATTTTCTCACTTTCGCATTTGCAAAGGCATCAGCAAACGCATTTCCCATCATGGCATTGCCTGTGTCGCGCTTAGGTTTGGGCGCTCGCGATTGGTTTGCATTGTTGCCACGTGGCTTTTGCGGCGCCGCAGGGGCAGCTTTATTGCTAGTGTCTATCTCGTCATCTAGGCGCATGGTAAAGCTAATGCGTTTACGGGCAGCGTCGACTTCAACCACTTTGACTTTAACAATGTCACCTGCTTTAACCACTTCTCGTGGGTCTGAAATAAACTTATTAGTAATAGCCGAAATATGCACTAGTCCATCTTGATGTACGCCAACATCCACAAATGCGCCAAAATTAGCTACGTTCGATACCACGCCTTCTAAAATCATTCCTGGTTTTAAATCACTAATTTTTTCAACGCCTGCTTTAAACTCAGCAGTTTTAAATTCAGGGCGCGGATCGCGACCCGGCTTATCAAGTTCGCTAATAATATCGGTCACGGTAGGCAGACCAAATTTATCGTCAATATAGTCATTTGCAGCGAGCTTATTTAAAAACTCTTTGTTACCAATGAGGTTATTTACGTCTACCTGATTGTGCTCACAAATACGTTTAACGATAGGGTATGCTTCAGGGTGAACTGATGAGTTGTCTAGTGGATCGCTGCCATTGTTAATGCGTAAAAAGCCGGCTGCTTGTTCAAATGCTTTTGGCCCTAAGCGCTCTACTTTTTTCAATTGACTACGTTTTGTAAATGACCCATTTGTATCACGGTAGCTTACAATATTTTGCGCTAAGGTTTTGTTTAAACCAGAAACACGTGCAAGCAAAGGTACAGAGGCCATATTTAAATCAACCCCCACACTGTTTACACAGTCTTCAACCACTGAGATTAGGCTTTGTCCTAGTTGGCTTTGTGATACATCATGTTGATATTGGCCTACACCAATAGACTTAGGCTCTATTTTAACCAGCTCAGCCAATGGATCTTGAAGGCGACGTGCAATAGATACGGCACCACGTAAAGATACATCTAAATCTGGAAATTCATTAGCAGCGAACTCAGAAGCGGAGTAAACCGAAGCGCCGGCCTCACTGACCATAATTTTATTTAGTTTAAGCTCAGTATTGGCTTTGATAAGCTCGCCAACTAGTTTATCTGATTCGCGAGAAGCGGTACCGTTACCAATCGCAATGAGCTCAACTTTATGCTGGCGACATAATTGCTCGAGCGTGCGTAATGATTTATCCCAATGATTTTGTGGTGCATGTGGGAAAATCGTTTGGGTAGCAAGCAGCTTACCTGTGCTATCAACCACGGCAATTTTACAACCGGTACGTAAACCAGGATCTAAGCCTAACGTAGTGCGAGGGCCAGCAGGAGCTGCCATTAATAAGTCTTTTAAGTTTTTAGCAAATACATCAATGGCACCGGTTTCGGCTTTTTCACGCATTGCGGCTAAAAATTCATTTTCTAAGTGTAATCCAAGCTTAATTTTCCACGCCCATTGCACCACGGTTAATAACCAAGCGCTGGCAGGTTTGTTTTTAATATCTAGGCGGTAATGATCGCTGATCATTTGTGCACACAATTGCGCTGGGTTTTCAGCGCTCGGCTCAGGATTAATAGTTAACTGTAAAACGCCTTCATTACGCGCTCTTAGCATCGCTAGTGCACGGTGCGAGGGGACTTTTTTTAACGGTTCTTGATGTTCAAAGTAGTCTCGGTATTTAGCCCCCGCTTGTTCTTGGCCATCAATAAGTTTGCTTTCAATCGCCCCATTCTGACTAATATGAGTTCTAAATTTAGCGAGTAATTTAGCGTCTTCAGCAAAGCGCTCCATCAAAATAAACTTAGCACCATCAAGCGCTGCTTTAGTATCGACAATCGCTTTTTCGCTATTAATAAATTTTACAGCCTCAGCTTCTGGGTCAAGCATTGGATCGTTAAATAATGCATCAGCTAGCTGTTCTAAACCTGCTTCAATAGCTATTTGACCTTTAGTGCGGCGTTTTGCTTTATAAGGCAAATATAAGTCTTCTAGTTCGGTTTTACTTTGTGCTGCTTTAATATCAGCCGCTAATTCACCGGTAAGTTTATTTTGAGATTCTATCGTCGACAGGATAAAGCCACGGCGCTCTTCAAGTTCACGTAAATAAGATAAACGTTGTTCTAGAAGGCGTAGTTGGGTGTCATCTAATCCACCGGTCACTTCTTTTCTGTAACGGGCAATAAAGGGGACGGTTGCGCCTTCATCAAGTAACTTTGTTGCTGCAACCACTTGTTGCTGCTGTGCATTTAGCTCAGTTGCTAAACGTGCAGAGATATCGCTCATGCAAAAACCTTTTAATACAAAAAATAAGACCAGCTAAGAAGTTAACTGATGCGTCAATGTCTTGAATAATATCACAGGGGAGGGTAATAAAAAGCTCTTAAAGCAAGCTATTTTACTTGCCTTAAGATGCCATTACCGGGGTTGGAACTATACTAATAAAAAGCGGATTTAGTGAGGGTGCTCTACACTTTCAAGTACTTCACTAAATGTGTGCGCTATTGGACTAATATGAACAGGAATTTGCAGCTTACGTGCTATATCGCGTGCTGAAATCAAACCACTTATTTCATTATTAGCTGCAGTGACTAATAAAAACATAGCGCCATGATGTTCCATAGTTTGCAGTGCATCACCAATGCATGAGTAGCTTAAGCTTTTCATACTTACACCCATTAAATTACTCAGCGGTGTCATTAAATAGCGTAAGCTAATTTCACTACGAGGCAAGCCTAAACGCTGCGCTAAAATCATGATTTTTGAGCTTTGTAAATCTGCACTTGCGACAATTCCAATTAGTTTTTGATGTTCGTCAGTCACTAAAATAAAATCAGAGCGCTGAGTATTTAACTGTTTTGATGCTTGTTCAATGGTTGTATCAAACGCTGCACGCATAGGACTGGTATGCGTAAAGCTAGTTACTATTTGTGTTGCAGGAGAAGTTAAATCAATCACAGGTTCATTAGTAAAAGTATCAGCAATAATGCCATGCGAAATGTCTTGGGTACGGAGTTCTTTAAAGTTAGACATAATATCCACCTAAATAAATTAGTTATAAAATTTAATAATGTTTAAAAGCAAGTTACTAAATTAAATAACGGGTGGCGCTCGCGGGTTTGCGTGACTGTAGGCAGTGGCTAAAAATTGACTTTCATAATGAAAGAAAAACGCTAAAGGAAGTGGTTGAATTTCTCTAAGCGCAATAACACCATCAAGAGAATCTATATCGGTGTCGAGGTTTGCTTGGTCAGGAGAGTCACAAACAATAAATTCAGCTGGGGCAAAACCAGCATCAAGTTTGTTATTTTTTGGTGCGCCATGCAATGTCAAACTCACACTCATGAAGAGTGCAAACACGAGGGCATTTTGTAATATGCGCACTGTTATGTTTGACATGGTGGTGACCTTAATTAACTACTCTCAAGTTAATACAACATTACTTGATTAACCTTAGTTATAGCTTACTCATAAAATATAAACAATAAAAAGTTAATGTGATCTGAATCAAAACTAAGCGATGCTATTTTTGGTAAGTGATGTTATTTACGTACCATTGCTTAGCGCCTTGGGGAGTCATTACCTCAAAATCATCGTCTACTTGTTTTTTTAATAACGCTCGCGCCATTGGTGAATCGATAGAAATATAATCGTTGCGATCATAAATTTCATCGGGACCGACAATTCTAAATTTTTTACACTCACCGGCCTCGTTTTCTATTTCCACCCAAGCACCAAAAAAAACTTTGCCGTCTTGTACGGGGGAGTAGTCAACAATTTTTAGATCGGGGATGCGTTTTCGTAAATAGCGTACACGACGGTCAATTTGGCGAAGCAAACGCTTGTTGTACTGATAGTCTGCGTTTTCAGAGCGATCACCTAGGCTGGCAGCCCAACTCACAATTTTAGTCACTTCTGGACGTTTTTCATTCCAAAGATGATCATGTTCTTGCTGCAATTGTAAATAACCTTCGCGAGTAATTAAGTTTGTTTTCACGCTGAGTTCTTGTTTAATCTTCATGAGTGGCAAGGTATTAAAATAAAGGCTGCTTGTCGAGATAAAACCGCTATCAATGGGTTTGAAATGTTCAGTAACAATCTAAGCGCTTAATTAGTTTTTTATTCTTAAGTTTTTCATTTATATTAACTATTAATAAATTATAAAAATAAGCAACAGATTATGGGACAAGAGACAGTAAAAGTATTGGTAGTGGATGATGATAAACGTTTACGCAGTTTGCTGGAACGCTATTTGGTAGAGCAAGGATTTATTGTCAGAACAGCTGCCGATTCAGAGCAAATGGATAGGCTAATTGAGCGTGAAAATTTTCACTTAATGGTGCTTGATTTAATGCTGCCGGGCGAAGATGGGCTCTCTATTTGCAGACGTTTACGCCAAAAAGAAAACCAAATCCCTATTGTTATGCTGACCGCCAAAGGCGATGAAGTCGATCGTATTATTGGCCTAGAACTCGGCGCTGACGACTATATTCCGAAACCGTTTAATCCTCGCGAGCTATTAGCGCGCATAAAAGCCATTTTACGTCGTCAATCAAAAGAAGTGCCAGGAGCGCCTTCAGCGCAGGAGAACTTAATTGAGTTTGGTAAATTCACCCTAAATTTAGCCACCCGTGAAATGAGTGAAGGCGATAACACGGTGTCACTCACCAGTGGTGAATTTGCAGTGTTAAAAGCGTTAGTGTCTCACCCGCGTGAGCCATTAAGTCGAGATAAATTAATGAACTTAGCTAGAGGGCGAGACTATAGTGCGCTTGAGCGCAGTATTGATGTTCAAGTATCACGCCTTCGAAGAATGATCGAAGTTGATGCTGCTAACCCTCGCTATATTCAAACGGTATGGGGCTTAGGTTACGTATTTGTTCCTGACGGTGAAAAGTAATCATTATGGGAATGTTTCCGCGTAGTGCGTTTGGAGAAACCGTATTTTTGGTTGCCGCTTTGTTGCTTATTAACCAAATTGTCTCCTACGTCACGGTCAGTTTATATGTAGTTAAACCCACCATTGAACAAGTTAATTTAATGCTGGCTAAGCAAATTAAAACTGTGTTTATTGATTGGGAAGATGGTGTTGAAGTTACCGATGAAGTCTCTGAGAAGTTTTTTGAAATAACTGGCATTGAAGTAATGACTCAGCGTGAAGCTATGCGAAATGGTTTAGGCCAAAGTCGTGAATATTCTGGGCTATCGCGTAGTATGTCTGAGCAATTAAATGGCTTTTCTCGGGTACGCATTAGTCAAACTGATCCGCTTATTTATTGGGTAGAAGCCCCGCAGGCGCCGGGTTATTGGGTCAAAGTGCCGCTCACCGGATTTAAAGAAAGTAACCTTGAGTTTTTAACCTTTTATCTTTCAAGCATCGGCTTTTTAAGTGTATTAGGAGGCTGGCTATTTGCAAGGCACTTGAACCGACCGCTAAAAGCATTACAACAAGCTGCGATAAAAGTAGGGGTGGGCGACTTTAGTACCAAGTTACAAGAGCAAGGGTCGAGTGAGGTTATTGAGGTAACACGCGCCTTTAATCAAATGTCGCGAGGTATTGCCGCCCTTGAAAACGACCGCCGATTACTTATGGCAGGTGTCTCTCATGATTTACGCACACCGCTTACGCGTATTCGTTTAGCCACAGAGATGATGGTAGATGAAGATGATTATTTACGTGAAGGCATTATTTACGATATTGAAGATATGAATGGCATTATCGATCAATTTATCGAATATTTACGCCATCATAAACGGGAAGAACAAACCTGCGAAGATATTAATGCGCTCCTAGGTGAAGTCGTACAAAGTGAGCTTAAGCATCAACGTGCGATCACGTTTAAACCGAATCCTAATATTGGAAAAATTCCCATAAGTAGTGTCGCGATTAAGCGAGTAGTGACCAATATGATAGAAAATGCACTACGCTACTCAGAGGGTGATATTGAAGTACTCAGTTACTTCAATTCCAATAAAAAGTATGTGGTTATTGCGGTCAACGATAGTGGCCCGGGTATTCCTGAGAGTGAGCTAGAGTCAGTATTTGAGCCGTTTAAACAAGGTGATGCAGCTCGCGGTAGTGAAGGTAGCGGCCTAGGCCTTGCAATTATTAAACGTATTATCGATATGCATGGCGGCAAGGTGGTGCTCTCTAATCGCCCTGAAGGTGGTTTAAGTGCGCAAATATACCTACCAATAAAGGTTACTAATCCAGGCTAATAACGCTATCTGCATGGTTGCAGATAGCGTTAATTTATTATCTAGGGTTCAGGTTAACTACTAAAGTGCTTTAAAACGAATAGCGGAGCCGCCACTGGTAGCCAGTTTTAGTGTTAGCTTATCGCTTGCGGTAACAATGCGTTTTTCAATGCTTAAATCATAAGGATTGTTCTTCCACTCTGCCTTATCACCATCACGATAAATTTGCGCTTCAAACTGTTTATCTTTATCTAAAAAGTCGAGTTTAACTTCAATGGTGCGGGCATTTTCATCGGTAACTGCACCTAAGTACCAATCGTTCCCTGAGTAGTTATCGCGCTTGCGCTCTTTGCGTGCAAATACAATAAAGTCGCCTACTTCGCCATCAAGCGCGATACTTTGCTGCCAATCGGTTGGTACGTCTTGAATAAACTGAAAAGCATCGGGTTTAGCTAAATAATTACGCGGTAAATCCGCCGCCATTTGAATTGGGCTATACATCACCACATACAATGCTAATTGCTTTGCCAGTGTTGTTTGTGGGCGATTTGTATCGTCCCCTAAGCCATTAAAGCTCATATCAAAAATACCTGGGGTAAAGTCCATTGGCCCTGCAAGCATACGGGTAAAAGCAAGCATGGGAATGTGCTCCGGTGGATTAGGTGGCGTACCCCATGCGTTAAACTCTTGTCCACGCGCACCTTCACGGGCAATCCAGTTGGGGTAAGTACGGCGCAGACCTGTGTCTTTAATTGGTTCATGGGTGTTGATGCTTAGCTTATATTTAGCGGCAAGTTTAATATTATGTAAGTATTCATTTACCATAAATTGGCCGTCATGCCATTCAAAGCGAGCAATGCCGTTTTCATCTATGCGTTTTATATTGCCACCATCGGCCACATAACCAGTTTTTATTTGGCTTACATTTGATTTTTCGTAAAGTGCAAAAGCATCTTCCATTTGGTCATGATAATTACTAACATTGCCAGAGGTTTCATGGTGACCAATTAACTGCACCCCTTTTTCTTTACCGTACTGTGTAAGCGCTGCAATATCGAAATCGTCATAAGGCTGAGTAAAGCTAAATACATCGCCATTATAAAACCAGTCGCCATCCCAGCCTGTGTTCCAACCTTCAACTAATACGCCGTCAAAGCCATACTCAGCGGCAAAGTCCATATAGTATTTAGTATTTTTTGTGGTGGCACCGTGTTTTTCTCCACTGCCCCAAGTGGTTTCATTGATGTGCATTCCCCACCAAATACCTACATATTTACCTGGTTTAACCCACGACACATCACCGAGTTTATTTGGCTCATTCAGGTTTAAAATAATATCTGAATTAACTAAGTCTATCGCTCGCTCACCTATTTGAATGGTGCGCCAAGGAGTATTGAATGCGCCTTGCTTCTTAACTGCAATGCCATCAGACCACGGTGTTAAATCGGCACTAAACGTACCTGGGCGACGCTGGTTAAGCACCATACCTGCATAATCTACCAGAGCTGCTTCATGAATGCTGACATGTACACCGTTACCATTTTTAAAGGTAAAGGGGGTATGAGCGAGTGCAGCATCTTGTAAGTCTTTAGTGTTATAGACATATTCATAACGGTTCCAACCGCGAGCAGGTATCCACCATGCAGTGGTTTTATCTTTTGCGGCAATAGCAAATTCGGTCAGTTCTTTAGTAATTTCAGTTTGTTCAAAACCGGCTTGCTTAGGGACTTCATAGCGAAAACCTACACCACTATCAAAGGCTTTAAATCGTACAGTGTATGTGCCAGCGTGGGGCGCAGGTTTATTGAAGGTAACGGCAATTTCATTGTGCTTATCAACAACGGTTTGACGCTCTCCCCAAGGTTGCTGCCATTGGCTATCGGTTTGTGAACGAGTTACTTCACTAATAACAAAGCCGTCATCAAATGGTGCTTGGCTTTTAAACCTAAAACCTAAGCGTGACTGCTCAATAACAGGCTTACCATTAAAGCTAATAGAGTAATGAGGGGATGATGATTGATCAGAAATGGTAATTTTAATTTTTTGATCAGGTGATTTCAGCGTGGCTTCTTTTGCAAAAGCACTGCTTGCAAGTAAAGCAACTAGTAGTAAAGGTAATCTCATTGTGTGTCCTTGATGTCAAACCGTAGGTTATGAGCATAAAGTGATGAACACACTATTACGAGATAGCTGCATACGTATTCAATTAATTAGCTAAAAAAGAGTGTGTTAATTAATCTGCAAAACTTTATGTAATTAGTTCTATAATAAATAAAAAGAATTTAACAAGAAGAAATATGCTGAAAATTTTACTCGCTATTTTAGGTTGTATCATTGTTTTTAAGAGTAGTGCAGCAACGGTTACTGTTTATAATAACAACCAAAAAGTTCAAGAAAATGTTGTTGTTTGGTTAGCTCCAGATCAAGCCTCTGGCGTGAATATAAATAAATCACTTTTCACTATGACACAAAAAAATCGCCAATTTACACCACATATCTTAGTCGTTGAAAAAAACAGCCAAGTTGAATTTCCTAACGCTGACTCGATAATGCATCACGTGTATTCATTTTCTAAAAGCAAAACATTTGAATTAAAGCTTTATCGAGAACAACCACAAGATCCAATTACATTTGGACAAACAGGAGTTGTGGAGCTTGGTTGTAATATTCATGATTGGATGTTGGGTTACATTGTTGTTGTGGATAGCCCATATTATGCAATCACCAATGAGCAAGGAGTAGCATCGTTCGATATCCCAAATGGAGCCTATAAACTAAATGTTTGGCATGAAGGCTTTAGAGATATTAGCAACATAGAGTCGCAAAAAGTTATTATAACTAACAATAAATTAAGTTATCAGTTAAAACAAAAACTAACTTTGCCTATTAGGGTTGAAGTTGATGAGTTTGACGATTATGAATAGTCTATTGGGCTTAGCCGTTGTTATTTGCTTGTTGAGTGTTTTTTCAGCCAACGCACAAGTTAAAGGTTTGCTGCAAGTAAGGGCAGTGCAAGCTGATTCACAACTAAGCTGGCAAGAGGGTGGAATTGGTTTATACCGCCATGATGCGGCTAATCAAGGTGTGGTTTTATCTCAGGGAATTATTGATTTAAGTGCAGATATAAGTTCTAGTTGGTCTGCCCATGCTGTAGTTAATTTATATCAAGACCCAAAAAGTACCTTGGGGGTTAGTCAGGCTTATCTGCAATATAAACCTTTAGTTCGCAGTGATTATAAATGGCATATTAAAGTGGGTGGCTTTTATCCACAATTGTCATTAGAAAACCCTGATATGGGCTGGTTATCTGCATATAACTATACCAATTCGGCAATTAACTCTTGGGTAGGTGAAGAGCTGCGAACGCTAGGTGTTGAAGCAACAATTAAACGCCCAGCCCGTAATTTTAATAGTGCCCATAGTTTTAGTTTGGTTGGTGCGACATTTAAAGGTAACGATCCTGCGGGGACATTACTCGCTTGGCGAGGCTTTGCTTTGCATGATCGCCAAACAACACTTAATGAGGCTCTCGCTTTTGCGCCTGTTGCGTCTTTAAATACTCCACAGTTACAATTTCAAGCAAACCAAGTTTTACCGTTTGAAGAGGTCGATGGGCGATTTGGTTATTACGTTGGTGGACATTGGGATTATTTAAAAAAGTCTCAGTTGCGAGTGTACTACTATGATAACAATGGTGACCCTGGCGCTCTTAATTATAATACGGGTCAATATGCCTGGGATACTCGATTTTTAAGTGTCGCATGGCTAAATAAATTTACACCGAAAACACGATTAATTATCCAAATAATGTCGGGTGGTACGGCTATGGGTCAAAACCGCGGCGTTGATACTCGATTTTATAGTCATTTTGCATTATTGAGTCATAAAATAAAACGCCACCGTTTCTCAGTACGTTACGATTATTTTGAGGTGACAGACAAAGACGATTGGAAGTTTGACCCTAATGCTAGTCATGGCGAGGGACTAACAGCAACTTGGCGTTATCAGCTTACACCACAATGGCAAATAGGTGTTGAGGGGTCAGCGCTTCATAGCCAAGCAGATAACCGAGTAGCTATGAATAAAGCATCGAGAATATCGCAGCAGCAAATAGCATTAAATGCTCAGTTTCGGTTTTAGTTGGAAGAATAACAAATTGAAACAGATAAGGACTCTTGCGAGCCCAACTTTGCATTTATGGCTTTTTATTTTTTGTCAAAAGCGCGTTTCATGTAATTAGGTGTTGCGAGTGCACCGTGATGAATGCCGCCATTGTAGTATTCACTATGCTCAGCAATTATGGCTGCGCCGTCTTCTCTAAAACCGTCAAATGCTTCAGATTTGCGAGCTAGCGTCACCGACCACAGCCCACTTGGGTAAATAGGTTGTGGGAATGGAAGAGTCTGCAAGTCGTTAAAACCAACACTTAGCATAGCTTCGCGCATTTCAACCAGAAGTGGCATATGCATTAATGGCGATTCACTTTGTTGTACGAGTATTCCACCAGGGCGAAGTGCGTTTAAACAGCTAGTATAAAACGCATGGTTAAATAAACCCTCACCAGGGCCTACCGGATCAGTTCCATCAACAATCACTACATCAATAGACTCAGCAGCTGCTTCGCGCATATATTTAATGCCATCGTCAAACATCACAGTGGCACGTGGATCGTTATTTGATTCACATAACTCTGGGAAGTACTTTAACGACATTTGGGTAACTACTTCGTCAATATCGATTTGGGTTACAGTTTCTACACTTGGGTGCTTAAGCACTTCACGTAATGTACCGCAATCGCCGCCGCCAATAATAACCACATTTTTAGGGTTTGGGTGTGCTAGTAATGCTGGGTGGCTGATCATTTCATGATAAAAAAAGTTTTCACGGCTACTCACCATAGTGCAACCATCAATGATCATTAAATTACCAAAGTCTGTGGTTTCAAACATTTCTACTTTTTGAAAAGGAGACTGTTTTTCATCTAACTTTTTGTTAATACGTAATGAAAATGCGCTGCCATCGCGGTCGCTAATTTCAGTAAACCACTTACCTTGATCTAAATTTGCCATAGTTGTTGTTACACTTTTGGTTGAGTATGAAAAAAGGAGGCAATTCTGCCAGTGCTTGGGCTATTGCTCAATCAAATTTTACTCTCTTTAGCGAATAAAGTTAGCTATAAAGAGGGGAAAGTTCAATTTTTGTTAGCTTAGCAGATAGTGACGTATTAAAATGCCCCTTTACACCTAATTTAATAAAGAAGAGTTGCCATGACTTGGGGTTTAGAAACAGCACGTGCTACATACAATGTTGCTCATTGGAGCGATGGTTATTTTGATATTAACGCACAAGGTGAATTGATAGCCTATCCGGATGGCGACCAAACAAAACCTGCCATTTCTTTAAGCCAGCTTACTGAGCAATTTAAACAGCAAGGATTAACCTTACCAGTATTGGTGCGCTTTACCGATATTTTAAAAAACCGTGTAGATACGCTCACCAATGCGTTTACTCAAGCGCGTAGCAACCGTGAATATAATGGTAAATACACCTGTGTTTACCCTATAAAAGTAAATCAACAGCGTTCTGTAGTAAGTAAGCTTTTAGCACACCCAAGTGGTTTAGTGGGGCTTGAAGCCGGTTCTAAACCTGAACTAATGGCAATTTTAGGTGTGGCAAAAGAGCCTATTACTATTGTATGTAACGGCTACAAAGACAGTGAATTTTTACGTTTAGCCTGTATTGGTCAAGCAATGGGGCACAGCGTTAAAATTGTGGTTGAAAAACTCTCTGAGCTAACCACACTGCTGGAAGAAATTGATAATTTAGGTATTGAGCCTGCTATTGGTATTCGTATTCGCTTAAATTCGGTTGGTAAAGGTAAATGGCAAAATACCGGTGGTGAAAAAGGTAAGTTTGGCTTAACTGCAGGACAAGTACTCAGTGCAGTGGAAGTGCTCAAGCAACATAACAAGTTGCATTTAATGCAGATGGTACATTTTCATATTGGTTCTCAAATTGCCAATATTCGCGATATTCATCGTGCTTTGCGCGAATGTGCTCGCCATTTTGCTGAATTAACTCAATACGGTGTACCGCTCAATACTGTTGATGTGGGTGGCGGGCTTGGCGTTGACTACGAAGGTTCAGGCTCACGTAGTGCTTGCTCAATGAACTACACAGTCGAAGAATATGCGCGTAATGTAGTAAATGCATTTGCCGAGGTGTGCGACCAACATAACTTAGCTCACCCTGCAATTATTACCGAATCTGGCCGTGCTCTTACTGCACATCATGCGGTGCTTATTACCGATGTGATTGATGTTGAAAAAGCGCCAAATCATTTAAACCCAGAACCACCTGTTAAAAACAGTGCCTTAGTATTGGATGAAATGTGGCAGTGTTTACAACGTTTGAACCCGCGTATGGCATTAGAGATTTATCATGATGCAATGCACTTATTTAGTGAAGCACACGATCAATACGTGCATGGTTTAGTGAGCATGCTAGAGTGGGCGAAAATAGAGCAGCTTTACTTTACTATTTTACATCGCGTTCGAGCTTCATTAAGCTCTAATGCACGAGCTCACCGCGAAGTGCTGGATGATTTAAACGAAAAACTAGCCGATAAACTGTTTGTGAATTTTTCATTATTTCAGTCGTTACCCGATGTGTGGGGCATTCAGCAGTTATTTCCGGTTATGCCCATCGAAAACCTAACGCAGCCGCTTACTCAGCGCGCTATTATCCAAGACATTACTTGTGATTCTGACGGGCAAATACGTGAGTACGTTGAAGGTGCAGGAATTGAAACCAGTTTACCTATTCCTGAATATACACAAGGTCAGCAGTATCATATTGCGATGTTTATGGTAGGGGCATACCAAGAGATTTTAGGTGACTTACATAACCTATTTGGTGATACCGATTCAGTTCATGTTGAGCTTAATGAGCAAGGATATGTATTAACCAATGCCATTAAAGGTGACAGCGTTAAGGATGTATTAAAATTTGTTGATTATGATAGCGAATTATTAGCTGATAACTTTGCCACTCAGATTAATAAACTTGATGTATCAGAGCACTGTAAAGAAGGTTACTTAGCCGAGCTTAATGCAGGGCTTGAAGGCTACACCTATTTTGAAGATTAATTTAGTTGCATAGTTAAGCGCGGTCATTTGTGGCTGCGCGATGTTTAAAGGAATAGAAGTAATGTCAGTTATTCGCAGTGTATTTAGTATTTTCTTTTACACAATAAACACTCTTTTTTGGTTTGTACCTATTTTTATTTGTGGCATCGTTAAGCTAATCCCAATTAAGGGGCTGCAAAAATTAATGAGCTGGACAGCCAAGCAATGTGCCTCTATTTGGGTGACGTTTAACACGCTAAATCAAACGTTATTAACGCCAACAAAGCTAAATGTAACCGACCTTGAAGAGCTTAAATTAAAAGATTGGTACCTAGTTATTGCGAACCACCAAAGCTGGGTGGATATTTTAGTGTTACAACGAGTGTTCAACCGCAAAATACCTTTTTTAAACTTCTTTTTGAAAAAAGAGCTTATTTATGTGCCTGTTTTAGGTTTATGTTGGTGGGCGCTCGACTTTCCTTTTATGACCCGCACCAGTAAAAGCCAATTAAAAAAGAACCCTAAATTGCGTGGTAAAGATTTAGAAACGACCCGTAAAGCGTGTGAAAAATTTAAAGAAATGCCAGTCAGTGTGGTTAACTTTGTTGAAGGTACGCGTTTTACAGCGCAAAAGCATGCGCGTCAAAATAGTCCGTTTCCTCACTTACTTAAACCTAAGGCGGGTGGTGTGGCGTTTGTAATGCAAGCCATGGGTGAGCAAATTTCTAAGGTGGTAAATGTCACTATTCATTACCCTGAGGGCATTCCTACTTTTATGGATTTTGCAGCCGGTAAAGTAAAACACATTGATGTACATGTTGAAGTCAAAGGCGTTAGTGATGACTTAATTGGTGATTACACTAATGATCCTGACTTTAGAGTACGTTTTCAAACTGAATTAAATAGTGTCTGGGAAGAAAAAAACCAGACGCTCGTTAATTTCAAACAAAAATAAAAAATGAGCTAACAGTTATGCTAAAAAAATGGTTACCTAATTGGTTAAATGGCTTAATTGTTGGCTGTGTTTTATTTGCTAATTTAATAATATTTGGCGCATTAGTACTTATCCTAGGATTAGTTAAATTAGTTTTGCCCATACCCGTAGTAAGTAAATTATTACACGGTGCGTACAAGGGGTGGTGTAAAGGTAATCGCTTAGGGCTGTGGCTAGGCTGTAATGATATTAAAGTTAATATTAGTGGGGAGGTGAATGCCAATAGTTGGTATTTGCTAATCAGTAATCATATTAGCTGGCTTGATATTGCGGTATTAAGCTCGTTAAATGCATTACCAGCTCCTAAGTTTTTTTTAAAAGATGAGCTTAAGTACGTGCCATTTATAGGCACTGGTGCGTGGGCAATGGGTATGCCCTTTATGAAGCGGGTGAGCAAAGCGCAATTGGCAAAAAATCCCAATTTAAAAGGCCTAGATGTCGAGCGTACTAAGCGCAGTTGCCGTAATTTTCGTCATCACCCTACAACCATAGTGAACTTTGTAGAAGGTACGCGTTTTACAGCGCAAAAGCACCAGCATCAACAAAGTCCTTTTCAGCATTTATTAAAGCCTAAAGCTGGTGGAACTGCTTTTGCCTTAGAAGTTTTAAATGAGCAGTTTGACGCTATGCTTAACACCAGTTTAGTGTATAGCGGTAAATCAGATCATGTGTGTCGTAATATTTTAAAAGGCGAGCTAGAGTCTATTAATATTACCATTGAGGTGATGCCAATAAATACACAGATGATTGGCAGTTACCAAACAGATCAAGTATTTAGAGCCGAGTTTCAGCAATACTTAAATAACTTATGGACAATAAAAGATAAGCAATTAAGCGCTATTCATATTCAGCAAGCTAGTACTGAATTAACTCCCAGTAAGGAAATTGAAATACCATGACCAAAACACACCTACAGGAGCTAATTACTCCTTGGTTTGAAAAAGTCCCCGATGCTTTTTTTCTCAGTGCCATCACGGCCTCATCGATTGGCATTCTCTCGCTATTATTTGTTTACTTATTTACTCGCCGCTTAATGTTACCAGGTATTCAAAAGGTGGTGACTAAACTCTCGCCTGAGCGTATTGGTTCATTGTCACCTATGTTGACCAAGCTCAATAAACGAATTGCCTGTTTGCTATGTTGTGTCCTTTTTTTAGCCACATTTGATAGCGTTTATCCCGTTAATGCAATTGCCCAAGAGATCCTTAAAACCATTGGCCAAGCATTATTAATTATCTATATTGGTTTTATTATTAGCAGTATTGTTAGTGTTGCCGGGGGTATTTATAACCAATTAGATTTTGCCCGGGAAGTGCCTATTCAAGGGTTAATTCAGGTGGTTAAACTGATCACCTTTATTGTCTGTTCAATATTAATAGTTAGTATTGTGCTTGAAAAGTCGCCTACTTATATACTATCGGGCTTTGGTGCGATTGCAGCGGTAACGCTATTAGTATTTAAAGACACCATATTAGGCTTTGTTGCCAGCATTCAAATTGCTGCTAACCGCTTAGTGACCTATGGGGACTGGATCCAAGTAGACAACTATGGTGCCGATGGCGAAGTGATTGATTTAGGGCTAAATACTGTAAAAGTGCGCAACTGGGACAACACCATAACGACTATACCCACTTATATGCTAGTGGCCGGTTCATTTAAAAACTGGCGTGGTATGCAAGAATCTGGTGGGCGACGTATTAAACGTTCTTTAAACATTGATATGAACAGCATCTTTTTAGTTGATGATGATTTTAAAGCGCAAATAGAAGCGGCTATTCCACTGCAAGAATATATTCGACTAGGCACGCTTCCCGATCCTGTGTCGAACTTAGGGTTGTTTCGTCGCTATGCAGAGGGTTACTTAAAACAGCACAGTAAAATCAATACCTCGCTCACACTTATGGTGCGTGAGCTACAACCACTTAATCATGGCTTACCGATTGAGTTTTACTGCTTTAGTGAAGACAAACGTTGGATATCGTACGAGCACTTACAAGCTGAAATTATGGACCATTTACTAGCTGTATTACCGGTGTTTGGACTGCGTGCTTACCAAAGCGTCAGTGGACAGTTAAGCCCAGCTGACGGGGTCAATATGGCGGGTAAACCCAGTATTAAAGTGCCCAATAATGCTGTCCAAGGCCAACGCCAATAAAGAGCAATAATAGCCACCAAATAGGTGGCTTTTTCATACGTAGCCACGCAAATGCAGCAATCACTAACGCAATATGCCACACATTATTAATAGCTGAAGTCCAAATGGGCGAATACAATGCAGCAGCTAAAAAGCCAACCACAGCGGCATTAAGCGCAGCAATTGAGCTGGCAAAGCGTGGCTTACTAGCTAAGTTAATCCAGCTTTTTTGAAATGCCAACATCAGTAAAAACCCAGGGGTAAATATCAATAATGTCGCTATGGTTGCGCCTATTATTGGTTGCTCGGTGTTTAGCTGCGCGCCTAAGTAGGTGGCTATGGTAAACATAGGCCCAGGTATAGCCTGAGCACTGGCGTAAGCCGTTAAAAACTGATCATCACTTAAGGTTGGCACACCCGCTTGAAGTACTGGCAACACAACATGTCCGCCACCAAATACCATAGCACCGGCTTGGTAAAAAGGCGCAAATAACGAAAATTCTTGCCCTATTGGAATAAAGCTAACCCCAAGTAGTAGCGCAAATAAACTAAGTGCAACCCAGTTAACTTTTCCCTGTTCACTGCTAGTTTGCTGTGATAAATCACTTAATTGTAAGAGTGGCCAGATAGCGCCGACTATGGCCGCAATAAGTAAAATAATAATTTGTGTACCTAACATCGGCAGTAGAATAAGAGCTAGGGTGCTTATAACTGCAATTAGCTTAAGGATTAGGTTACTGCAAAAGCTTTTGGTCATACTAAGGGTCGCATCGGCAACAATGACTACGGCAAAGAGCTTTAATCCGGTGATCACAGCAAAATAAACGGCGTCAAATTGGTGAGCACTAATAGCAAGCAGTGTCATAATTAAAAAAGAAGGCAGAGTAAAACCAATAAATGCGGTGATACCTCCAAGTACACCTGCACGTTCTACCCCGATTGCAAAGCTAACTTGGCTAGAGCCTGGGCCTGGCAGAGCTTGGCTTAGGCTAATTAGTTGTGAATAGCGACTGATACTCAACCAGCGCAGCGAATCAACAAAGTGGTGTTTAAAGTAACCTAAATGCGCAGCAGGGCCGCCAAAACTCATGCAGCCAAGCAAAAAAAACTGCCTAAAAATCGCAATTAACATAGTGGCCATCGCCTTTTTTATAAATCATTAAAGTGTCACAAATAAGTATGACATTTTTATGAAACGCTATCATTAGTTCGGTATTTAATAGGCAATAATAGCTGTTTTACGTTACTCTTCATTGTTGGTTCATACATATGTTTGCATAATTAAATTAATAAACTCTAAATGAATAGGAAATCACCATGACGTTAACTAAATCACTTTTAAGTGTCACTGTAGTTGCTGTATTACTTTCTGGTTGTGAAATGAATAACACAGGTAAAGGCGCCGCTATTGGTGCTGCAGCAGGGGGAATTTTAGGTAAAGCTACAGGTAACCACAAAGATAAACGTATTTTTATTGGTGCGGCTATTGGTGCGCTAGCGGGTGCTGCTGTAGGTGATTACATGGATAAGCAAGAAGCTGCTTTTCGTGATGAACTAGCAGGTTCGGGAGTTGAAGTGGTACGTGAAGGTGATAACTTACGTTTAGTGATGCCCTCTAATATTACGTTTGCGACTGATCAATCTTATATTTCATCGGGCTTTCATGACACTCTAAATGCGATTGCAAGTGTAATGAATAAATACGAAAAAACCTACTTAAGTGTTGAAGGTCATACAGATAGCACTGGCAAAGACAGTTACAACATGACTCTTTCAGAGCAGCGAGCACAAAGTGTAAAAAATTACTTGGTAAACCAACAAATTATGGCTGCACGAGTAAGTACGAGTGGCTTTGGTGAATCACGCCCAATTGCTACTAACGATACCGCGAATGGTCGTGCGCAAAACCGCCGAGTAGAAATTCAAATAGTACCTAATACACAAGGTTAATAACTAAAACTGCACAAATGCGTGGTTTTGTTTATTTAAATGGCACTTTTGCCTGCGTTAGCTGTCACAAATAGTTCTTCGGTAAGGACATATTTATGGCAGCCTGGCGCACGGCAATTATTTTATCAGTATGCTTACACGGATTAGTTTTGCTTTTTGTTGCCACATTAAAAGCACCTGACATAAAACCACAGCAGCCAACCCCAATTAAAGCGTATATGGTACGTGTGCCGGCTAAAATTAAAGCAACACAAAAAATCCCTCAACAACGCGCTCATACAAATAAAAATACAGAAATCAAATCTATTGAGCCTATTAATGCAACCCAATCAAAACCACTAAATATTAATTATAAAAAAACAGAGAAAAAGACTAAGCCGCTAAATACCACCATGAACAATACTCAGCCTGTAATTTTAAAGCCTTATAAAAAGATCGATTTAAACAAAGGACTCAACAGTATTTTACAGCAACAAACTCGCTATTCTGATACTGCAAAAAGTGACCCTCAGAAAAAGCGTTTTACAGTCCCAAAAGAGCATGCAGGCAAGGTAAAGCCACTATTAAAAATAGAGCAGCAAAATATGCAATTTACCACTTATCGACGAGGTGATAGCTGTTTTAGAAAGGTATCCGTTGGTGCTGGGGTTATGCCAAAAAATGATTTGCCCGATAGTTACATAGCTGGTGTAAAGTGCGATAAAACTAAGCTAGCTGAGGCTTACGATACCGCAATGAATAAATGGCTTGAAAAGAAGTAGCGACTAAAATGCAATCAATCTAAATTAAACTGTAATTCACATAGCTTTTGATACAAAGGGTTACTTGCCATTAATTGCTGATGAGTGCCTGTGGCTTTTATTTCGCCATTTTCCATTACTACAATCATATCGGCATGTTTTACCGTGGCCAGTCTATGGGCAATAATCAGCGTTGTTCTATTTTGCATTAAGTGCTCAAGTGCAGCCTGAACATGATGCTCGCTTTGCGCATCAAGCGCGCTGGTAGCCTCATCAAGTAGCAGTATTTCTGGGTCTTTTAAAATGGCGCGAGCAAGAACAATACGCTGCTTTTGCCCACCCGAAAGCCTAACACCTTGCTCACCTAAAAAGCTGTTATAGCCTTGTGGTAATTGTTTTATAAATTCATCGGCATGGGCATGTTTAGCGGCTGCATAAACTTGCTCGTCACTGGCGCTTGGGTTGCCATAGCGAATGTTATGCATAACATCAGAGCTAAATAAAATCGGGTTTTGCGCCACCATGCCCATTTTGTTGCGTAAGGTGTTTAACGACAACTGTTTAATATTTATATTATGAAACTTAATCGCTCCGCCGGCAGGGTCATAAAAACGCTGTAACAGTTCAAACAAGGTGGTTTTACCGGCACCGGAAGGGCCAACAATAGCCACAGTTTTACCTGTTTCAATATTTAAGCTGATATTATTTAATGCGCTTACATCTGGGCGAGAAGGGTAATTAAAACTAATACCTTCAAGAGAAATTGCACTGTTGCTGGTAGTTGTATGTAACTGCTCATCTAGTGGAATTTCGGGATTTTGTATTTTACTTTCAACTGCGAGCAGTTCGAGCAATCTTGCTGCGGCTCCTGCGGCGCGTTGTAATTCACCGTAAACCTCTGCAACGGTGGCAACCGACATGGCCACCATAATGGCATAAAATACAAACGCGCCAAGTTCACCGCCCGTCATAGTGCCAGCTAGCACATCACTACCGCCTACCCAGAGCATGGCACTAATAGCACTAAAGGTAAGAAAAATTACTGCTGCAATTAAAAATGAACGTTGTTTAATTCGGCTTTTGGCAACATTAAAGGCTTTTTCTGTTTCAAGTGCAAAAGCAGATTGCTCTTGTTGTTCATGGCTATAACTCTGTACCACTTTTATGTTTTGAATGATCTCACCCGCGTAGGTGCTTATATCGGCAATCGCATCTTGGCTGGAGCTTGCTAGTTTGCGTACCTTTTTACCAAAAACCAACATAGGCACCAATACTAAAGGGACGCAGGCCACGACGACCAAGGTAAGCTTTAAATTAGTAACAAGCAGCATAATTAAACCACCAACTAACATTAGCGCGCTTCGCAGTGCCATAGAAAATGACGATCCAATAATAGATTGTAGTAATGTGGTGTCGGTGGTGAGTCGCGACATTAGCTCGCCGCTGCGGTTTTCTTCAAAATAACTCGGGTGCAAAGTAACAATACGATTGAATACAGCTTTTCTAATGTCATTACTGACTCGCTCGCCAATCCACGACATTAAATAAAATCGGCTGAATGTACCCAGCGCCAATAAACTGATCAAACCAATTAATACCAAAACAGCTTGTTGTAATTGCGCTTGCGAGCCGGCAATAAAGCCATGGTCAATCACAAACTTAACGCCTTGGCCTAGCGATAAATTAACCCCTGCGGTGGCAAGTAATGCCACTAGAGCCCCTAAAACTACCCACTTATAGGGCTTAATAAAATTAAATATGGGGAATAAAGCGCTAAAAGCGGCTTTATCTGAAGCAGGCTTGTCTGTTGGCATAGTAGATTCTTATTGGTGATTAATGTATAGATATGGCATCAATAGATTAAAAATCAATAGTATTAAAAATCATCAACAGGGAAAAATTATGACAACTAAACAGGTAACAGGCGAGTTTACCGTGACCTTAGCGCCTATAGAAGGGTATGCACACGGGCAGCAAGGCGTTAATTTAGGTCGGATGTCGATTGATAAACAATTTACTGGCAGCTTAACGGCCACTAGCCAAGGCGAAATGCTCAGCGCCATGACCCCCACTCAAGGCAGTGCCGGTTACGTGGCTATTGAGCAAGTAATAGGCGAACTTGATGGTTTGCAAGGTGGTTTTGTATTACAGCACTTTGGGCTGATGGACAAAGGCCAAGATAGCTTGATTTTAAAAGTTGTCCCCGACTCTGGTACCAATGAGCTCGCAGGATTAACAGGCAGTATGGCGATACGAATAGAGCAGGGTATTCACCATTATGATTTTGAATACAGCCTATAAAGCAGGTATTTATAATGCAAAAAGTAATCGAATTCAGAAAGGCCCGTTTTTTGGGTGGGGTAGATATAGTCGCACTAAATGATCGCATACAGGAATTAAACCAAGACGGCTGGAAAGTAATAAACGCAGTGCCATTAACTGGCTTTTATGGCCAAGTGCATGGTTATACATTACTTATTGAAAATGAAGAGATATAAGGGTTACTAATGGCGTTATCATTATGGTTGAGCTTAGCATTGGTGTGCATGATGGGCGCAATGTCGCCTGGTCCCAGTTTAGCTGTGGTATTAAAGCATAGCTTAAGCGGTGGCATGAAAAATGGCATGCTGGCAGCGTTAAGTCATGGTTTTGGAGTGGGCTTATATGCAGCGGCTTCATTGTTGGGGTTAGGCGCATTGATGTTGCAGTTTCCTACTGTGTACCAATTTTTAGTGTACTTAGGGGCAGCCTATTTAGCGTATTTAGGTTTGAAAATACTATTTTCAAAGCCCAACGACAGCGAGCTAAACATTCAGCAAAGCGAAGTGAGCAGCTCTAAGGCGTTACAAGATGGCTTTGCCATTGCATTTTTAAACCCCAAGCTAGCAATTTTCTTTCTGGCGTTATTTTCACAATTTATTGACCCAGAGAATCTTACTTTAAGTATTGGCATTATTATGTGCTTAACGGTTTTTGTAATAGATACCGGCTGGTATTTATTAGTAGCCTTACTCACTGAGGTGTCTAAAAAGCGCTTTGGTTTTACTAAGCAAAATATCTGGTTAGATAGGCTGTTAGGTGCGGTATTTATTGCGCTGGCAATTAAAGTTGTGGTGGGTGTTTAAAGCATTTTCTAGTAGTGCCGTGCAATCCTCTGCACGGCAAAGTTTAAAAATGATAGCTTACAGACAGCATAACTGTAGATAGGTTGTTATCTGCAACAATGGGTGAGTTTTTAATATCATCATCCAGTTGGCTGTATTTAAGCATGGCGTTAATATTCCACTGTTTATTTAGCTGATAATTAGCCACTATTCCTGATTGATAGTTAACCGTTGAGCCAAGATCATAAGCGTCAAACGTATTTGATTCTCCCTGTGCAACACCATAATAATAATTTGATAAAGTACGGCTGCTTAGCTCTATGCCGATAAATGGCGTTAAAGATAATCGCGTTGAAAGCTTAATTGGGTAACTATAATGGCTGTTAAGCTTTGCACTATTACCATGACCTAACACATCGTGGGACACACTGGCTCTAATAATACCAAAGCGCGAACGGTGCATAATTCGGGTGCCTGCATACAAAGACAGTTTTCGTTCATCTAGCGAGCTGATGGCAACATTGTCTGAGTCAGTGGAATCAAAAAACTGACCAGGCTCAAGGATAACAGACCAACTAAAGCCTTCTTTTTTAAATAACTTATAATCTGCGGCAATGCCTCTTACTGTTAAATTTTCGCCATAGTAATCGATAGTGGGTAAGGCGATAGTTGTATTGTCGGTATCAAGATAAGGAGATTCGACCGAGATAGCGCCTAAGCCTACAGACCATTTTGATTGGGCGTGAGAGGAAAATGCTAACAGTGCGCAGAGGCTTATTAATAACCTTAAACTAGGTAGGGTGTAAGTATTCATGTTCACCTTTGTCGATTTTATTGCGTAAATAGAGGTGGGTGATTGTAACGAGATTCGTCATCGCAAAGTGTAAGTTAGTGTTTAAAAGTTTGTAGCGATGTAAATTAAAGTAGTAAGTCACATAACGCTGCGATATATGATAGATATTGCGTCGCTTTTCTAATTGGCGTATTTTTGTTCTATCGAAATTAAATGTAGAACCGACATATGACTCAAACAGTGCTAAAAAGCGCGAACTTTGATAACAAAGTAAAACAGTATTGGCTGTGTTTAGCGGCAATATGCAGTGTTTTTCCTTTGGTGACTATTTTATTTATACCAGTAATTTTGATTATTGTATGGCTAGTCGCTGGGCGAATGTTAGCCGCTATGTCGGCTGATTTATTGGAGCGAAAGCTGGTGGTGAAGCGCGGTATATTTTTTAAAGAAGAAAAGTCTATCCCGCTTGAAAAAATCACTGATGTCGGATTAAGCCAAGGGCCGCTTATGCGACTATTTGGCTTATACCGTTTAAGCTTTGAAACCGCAGGGCAGTCGGGGCAAGGCGCATTGGTATCTTTATTGGGGGTAGTTGATGCCAGTGAATTTCGTGAAGCCATTTTAACTCAAAAAGATAACCTCACAGCAGAACAACCTGCTAAAGCCAAGCAAGATGAATCACAAAGCCAAGTCGAACTGATTCGCTCATTGACCTACAGTGTAAAAAATATCGAACAAATGCTAGTCACGTTGTTGGATGAGAAAAAGTAATACGAGGGATAAATTAATACTCAGCGATCGGTTGATCGCCGAGTAATTTAATTTTTAGCATTTAAAATGCCTGACAAACATCTTCTGCTTTACAGGTAATAACTGTCACGTTTTCGTAGCCTACTCGGGTCAGCGCTTCAGCACTTAATGTTGCACGCGCGCCACTAGCGCAATGTAAGTAAATAGGACGGGCTGCGTCTTTTTCTATTTCCATAAGTTTCATTTCAAGTAACCCGCGTGGAATGTTAATTGCGCCAGTAGCTGCTTTGGTGGCATGTTCAGCGGGTTCACGCACATCAATCAGTAAGCCTTTATTTTGCTCAAGTTCTTTCTTTGCTTGTTCGGCATCAATACGGCGCTGATTAGGAGTAATTATTTTTAGTAAATCTGGAATAGGGGTTAGCATGGTGTTTATTCCTTAAAGCCAAGTTTGCGTAATAGAGTGATCATTGGGCACCAGCTAGTAAAAGCTGATTGAATTAAATTTACTGCGATAAAAGCTGTAAAGTAAATCCACTTAGGATCGTGATAAGTTTGCAATAAAAGCGACACAATAATCATTATGCCTGCGATTAGTCTGAGTGCGTTATTTAGCTTCATTATAGTAGGCCAGTTATTTAGTTCAGTACAGTCACTATATTAGATTTATCTATATTAGTAAAATCTAATATTAGACTTTTCTAATCTAACGTCTTATACTCAGACTCTATTTTAGAATAAGAGCATAGTATGAATATTGACTTTACTGCCATGGCCGGCAATGTAGAACAAGCCGAGCAGCTATTAAAAATTTTAGCCAATAAAAATCGCTTGATGATTTTATGTTCTTTGCAAGATTCAGAAATGAGCGTATCACAGCTTAATGAAGCCGTGCCATTAGCGCAGTCTGCGTTATCTCAACACCTAGCAGCGCTGCGTAAAGCAAATATTGTGGCTACGCGCCGCGAGAGCCAAACAATTTATTATCGTGTCATTGATGAAAATGCGGTCGTCTTGCTTGGTACCTTGTATGGGTTATTTTGTAAGGACTAAGTGCAATGAGCTTAATAGACAATGCGGTAAAAAGTAGTTTAAGTGGTCGCATTCCGGTTGTTATTTTTGTGATGTCTTTGTTGCTTGGGGTATTTGCACTAAATCAAACACCTCGAGAAGAAGAGCCGCAAATTACTGTGCCCATGCTCGATATTTATGTATCAGCACCTAACGTTGAGGCGCCTGAAGTCGCTAGGTTAGTAACACAACCGCTCGAGAAGTTACTGGCTCAGCTGGTGGGAGTTGAGCATATTTACTCAACCACACAAACTAACAGTACAGTGGTTACGTTGCGTTTTGAAGTAGGGCACAACCGCGAGCAAGCTATTTTAGATACCTATGCAAAATTAAATAGTTATCAGCATACAATGGCATCGGTGATCAAAAGTTGGCAAATTCGTCCAATAGAAGTAGATGACGTGCCTATTGTGATGTTAGGCCTCTACAGTAAAGACCCGCAACTCTATGGTGATTACGAACTAACTCGTTTTGCTAACGAAATTGCTAATAGTTTACAACGCATTGAGCATACCAGTGAAGTTAAAGTAATTTCGGGGCGTACGCGTACTCTTACCATCAATTTAAATGCCAGCGCACTGGCTGCCCATCAAACCACGGTAAACGATGTTTTTTACGCATTAAATGTATCAAACCAACTCACTCAGGTAGGGAGTGTGGTTGATAATCAGCAGCAAATTGCAATTCAGGCAGGTGATGTACTAAGAACACAATCAGCGGTAGAGCAATTAGTTGTTAATGTGGTTAATGGTAAAAGTGTTTACTTGATGGACATTGCAACAGTCAGCGATGGCCCTAGTGAAACTGAGCATTACCAATGGTTAGCGCAATCAACTGATCAGCAGCAGCTGCCTATGGTTACTTTAAGCGTAGCTAAGCAAGCAGGGACTAATGCGGTTGCTGTTGCAAATGATGTTCATAGCATGATGAATGGACTTGCAAATACTTTACTGCCACCAGAAGTTAGCCATACAGTGCTCAGAGATTATGGCCAAACTGCGAATGAAAAAGTAAATAACCTCACATCAAGTTTAGTGTTTGCAGTGTTTACTGTGGTAATTTTTGTTGGCGTGTTTTTAGGTTGGCGTCCTGCCGTGGTGGTTGGGCTGGCTGTTCCTATTTGTTATGGCATTACACTCTCATTAGATTTTGCATTTGGTTACACCATTAATCGGGTGACATTATTTGCGCTTATTTTATCATTAGGCTTACTGGTAGACGACCCAATCACGGGTATTGATAATATTAGTCGCTTTATAAATAACAAAGGCGATAAAAAACAGAATGTTGTTGGCGCAATGAGCGAAATTCGAAATGCCTTACTTATGTCGACACTCACTATAATGGTGGCGTTTATTCCACTGGCGTTTATTACCGGCATGATGGGGCCATACATGGCACCTATGGCGTTCAACGTGCCCATTAGTGTGATGGTATCTACTTTGGTAGCCTTTTTTGTCACCCCATGGTTGGCAATGAAATTGCTTAAACCAAACACCCTAGAACAACCTGAGCTTGAGCCTAAAGCGGGTTTATACCAAAGATTACTTAGTCCACTACTTGCCTCTAAAGGGAGAGCTAAATGGGTGCTATGGATAACGTTAGGATTGTTTATTATTAGTGCCATGTTACCCGTGATGCGCTTGGTACCATTAAAACTCCTGCCTTTTGACAATAAAAATGAGCTGCAAGTACTTATAGATATGCCAGAGGGGACTAACCTAGAGAGCACGGCTGCATTTACTAAGCAAATTCAAACCCTCACGTGGCAGTTAAATGAAGTAAGTGAAATAGCCGCATATGTTGGGCAGCCCTCTAGTATGGATTTTAATGGCATGGTGCGTGGTTATTATCGCCGTGAAGCCGCTAACTTAGCAGAACTTAGAGTATTGCTGGTGGATAAATCAGCACGAGATCATCAATCGCATGGGGTGGTTATGCGGCTACGCGAACAACTTGCTCCTTTAGCAAAAAATGGCATTGTTATTAAAGTGGTCGAGGTACCACCTGGGCCACCGGTGTTGAGTACTTTAGTTGCTGAAGTGTATCGTGATCCCTTTGTTGATAAGCATACCCACAGGCAGGCAGCTCAAAATGTTGCTGCACGTTTACGCCAAGAGCCTCATGTTGTTGAGGTTGACACATCTTTGGTTGCCCCAGCCCCATTACAGCGCTTTATTACGGATAAAACCAAAGCAGCGCTCAGTGCTGTTGCTACCCAAAATATTGCGCAAACACTTAGTATTGCTTCGCAGGGACAACAGGTTGGTGTGTTGTATGTAAGCGATGAAACGCAGCCAGTCCCAATACAATTACAATTGCCTTATAGCGAACGTAATCAGCTTTCACAATTACTTGCGCTGCAAGTAAGAGGGGATAGGGACTTAGCTAAAACCAGTAATGAGTTAGGTATAACAAGTGCACCTAGGCCTTTAGTGTCGCTTTCAGAGCTGGGAGAGTTTAAACCATTAAACGTGGCCGACACCCTAATGCGTAAAGATCAGCGTGACGTTATTTATGTGATGGCGGAACTAAATGGACGCACGCCTGCAGAGATTATTGCAGATGTAAATGCCGATTTAAACGCAAGTGATCGTGGGTTTGAAAAAAATGCGTGGTTAACACGGCACTTTTTTAATAATGGCGGAACCGCGCCATGGCAATTACCGCAAGGAACTGATGTTAACTTTAGTGGTGAAGGTGAGTGGCGCATCACCATTGATGTGTTCAGGGATATGGGCATTGCTTTTGCCTTTGCGCTCAGTGCTATATTTATTATTTTACGCATTCAAACTCAATCTGTTAGTTTGTCGCTGATTATTATGTCGGCCATTCCATTAACAGTGATTGGTATTATGCCTGGGTTTTGGTTACTCAATCAATTTGGTGAACGCACTATAGCGGGGGCTCCTGAGCCAGTATTATTTACCGCTACTGCGATGATAGGCATGATTGCCTTAGCAGGTATTGTAGTACGTAATTCACTTATTTTAGTCGAATTTATAAATCAAGCACGCGCTCAGGGGATGGCAATAAAAGAGGCACTTATTGCTGCAGGGTCGGTACGAATGCGCCCAGTATTATTAACCGCCGGAACTACTTTATTAGGTAACTTAGTGATCACACTTGACCCAGTATTTAGCGGATTAGCCATAGCAATTATTTTTGGCATCGTGGCGTCTACCGTATTTTCGTTATTTGTTGTACCGCTTGTTTATTATTTAGTGTTTACAAACCCAGAGGAAGAAGCACATGCAGGGTAAATCAAAAGTTTTAGGCGCAATCAGTGCATTGGTTGTGGTTATTGTAGCAGTGTTATACATGGCCGGTAGCTTTAGTGATAAACAACCTGCAGGGTTAAAAGAGATGCCAGTTACTCAATATCAAGGTGAGGTGGTCACTGTTGAGCTGCAAACTATTTCGCGAACAGAGCATGTACCAGGGAGTGTAATTGCGAAACAAAACACCCAAATTTCGTCAAATGTAATGGCACAAGTAAAGCAATTTAAAGTGCGTGCCGGTGATAAGGTTAGTCAAGGTGACTTATTGATCACCCTAAAGCAAGATGACTTTAAAGCGTTGCTGGCACAAAGTGAGGCAAATATTAATGCGGTGCAAGCCTCATTAAACCAAGCTAAAAAGCAACTCATTAGAGTAACTGAGTTACAGGGAAAAGGGCTAGTACCAGTGAGTGACCTTGATGATGCTAAAGCAAAATTTGATAACTTAACTGCCAACTTAGCTGGAGCAAAACAGCAGCAAACCCAGGCGCAGGTATCACTTAACTACACGCAAATTAAAGCCCCAATCTCGGGTGTAGTTGTTGAGCGTTTAGCCGAACCAGGCGATACAGCCACACCTGGCATACCGTTGTTAACGCTTTATAATCCAAAACAACTTCAACTTGCTTTTAATGTACGAGAGCAACAAGCAGTAAAGCTTAAGTTAGGCGATCGTTTAAACGTGAGTTTACCTTCGCTCAACCTAACAACAGCTGCCAATATCAGTGAAATTATACCTGTTGTTGATAACGCTGCACGTAGCTTACTGATCCGATTAGAAATTGAACCACAGCCAGGGATGATCCCTGGGTTATATGCACAATTGCATTTACCGTTTGAAAACACCCAAGGTGTGCTTGTTAACCCTAATTGGATACATGACTTTGGACAGCTCAGTATGATGTATGTCATTAACGCTGACAAAATTGAGCGTCGTTTTGTGCGCTTAGGTGAGCAGATTGATAATCAGCAACATATTATTACGGGCCTTAAAGCTGGCGATAAAATAGCTGTCGATTATCAACCAATAACTAAATAACTTGAACTCTGGATAATAAATCTATCTCAAGCAGCTATTTCCAGCGCTAGAGAAAGTAAACATAAATATCATTTATATTCAAAGTATTAGTAATTCTCTTAATCAGAGTTCAGGTTAAATAAAAGTGGCTATTTCATCCAGCGACTTTTTATCAAGTGCATGCAGTGGCACCGTTGCATGCTCATCGGGGTAGCCTGCAATTAATAGCATATAAGGACGTTCGTTGTCTTTATCACGGCCACAAATATCGGTTAAAAAGCTCATTGGTTTTGGCGTGTGGGTCAAGGTTGCAAGGCCTGCTCGGTGTAGTGCTTGAATTAAAAAACCAGTGGCCAGCCCTACTGATTCATGCACATAGTAATTAGTGTTTTTATCGTCCGTATTTACACCCCCCTTTTTTTGACTAAACACTGCAATCAACCATGGTGCGTGTTCTAAATAGGGTTTATTAGCATCGGTGCCTAAAGGTTTTAATGCATCAAGCCATTCTTCGCCTGCGCGACCTTCATAAAATGAGCGCTCTAGTTTTTCAGCGGCTTCTCGTATTTGCTTTTTAACATCTGCGCTATTAATGGCTACAAAATGCCATGGCTGGTGGTTTGCGCCACTAGGCGCTGTACCTGCCGCTTTTATACAGGTTTCGATGATTTCTTTTGACACCTGGCGGTTACTAAAGCTACGAATACTATGACGGCGTTGGCTCGTTTGTAAAAACTCATTCGCACGCGCGAGCATTTCCTCTGGCGGGTATTCTATAAAATCGGTTAATGGTTGGCTTTTGTGATCTTGCATGGCTGTTCGCTTCTTATTTTTAGAGTGTTTGGTTTTTATACCGAGAGGCTCATTTCTAAGCAAGTGTTATTAGAATGAATTTCTGTTTATTTATTGTTACAAAGTTAACTAGTTACTAACTTATGTTCCTGTTTTTAATGTGGTATAAAGCAGTACAAAAATAATACTTACAATTCAAGGAAGTAAAAATGCTATCAATAACAGGGTTATCAAAAACCTACGACAACGGTGTCCACGCTCTACAAGGTGTCGACTTAAATATTCCTAAAGGTATGTTTGGATTACTCGGTCCTAATGGGGCTGGTAAATCTTCATTGATGCGTACAATTGCAACGTTACAATCAGCAGATAGCGGCAGCATAAAGTTTGATGGGATTGATGTCTTAGCACAACCCAAAAGTTTACGTGAGCGTTTAGGCTATTTACCGCAAGATTTTGGTGTATACCAACGCGTGAGTGCTTATGACTTACTTGATCATATGGCTATTTTAAAAGGCTTAAACAATAAAGCTGAGCGTAAAGAGGCCGTTGAAGGGTTACTCGCGCAAACTAATTTATACGACCACAGAAAAAATGCAGTGAGTGGTTTTTCGGGGGGGATGCGTCAGCGTTTTGGTATTGCACAAGCTTTATTAGGCGACCCTGATTTACTCATTGTTGATGAACCTACGGCAGGGCTGGATCCTGAAGAGCGCAATCGTTTTCATAATTTATTGGTTGGTTTAGGCGAAAGTAAAGTGGTGATTTTATCAACCCATATAGTTGAAGATGTATCTGAGCTTTGCCCAAATATGGCTGTATTAGCAAGCGGTCAAATTTTACTTGAAGGTAACCCAATTGAACTGACTAATACGCTACAGGGCAAAATATGGCACAAGGCGATGAGCCAAGCCGAAGCTGTCGAACTAGAACAGTCATTACCTGTAATCGCAAAACGCTTGTTTGCCGGAAAAACATTACTCAGCGTATTTGCTGACGACGCCCCGCAAGGCTTTGAGGCAAAGCCTGCTGATTTAGAAGATGTTTATTTTTCAACATTGCATAAACATCGCAATAAAGCAGCATAAGGATACAGATTATGTTGTTTAAAATGATGCAATTTGAGCTGCGCTATTTTATGCGTCAGCCTTCTTTCTATATCACGTCACTTATTTTGTTCTTTCTTACTTTTATGGCGTCGGTGTCTGACACGGTGCAAATAGGAGGAAGCAGCAATGTGAATGTAAATTCTCCTTACGCAATTTTGCAAGTTATTGCGATTATGTCGGTGTTTGCTATTTTCTTAGTGGTCAATTTTGTCGGCAGTTCAGCTATTCGTGATGACGTGAGTAAACTCAATGAATTAGTTTTGAGTAAGCCACTAAATATCGCCCAATATAGGGCGGGCAGATTTATCGGGGCTTATTTGGTCACTCTATTGGTATTTTCAACTACGATGTTGGGAGTGTGGATTGGCAGTGGTTTTGGTAGTTTAATGGGCTGGTTAGACAGTGAAATGTTGGGAGAGAATAAACTCAGTTACTATTTGGTACCATTCTTTTATATTGCTGTTCCTTCTTTATTTGTTGTCTCATCGCTAATTAATGTTGTCGCAATGCGCTTTCGCAGCATGGTGGCACTGTATCTAGTCGCCGTTGCCTTACTTATTAGTTATTTGGTTGGATCGAATATCTTCTCTGATATTCAATATCGCGAAATCTCGGCTTATTTAGATATGTTTGCTCTGTCTGCTATGGGAATCCAAATGGAATATTGGACAATAGCTGATCGCAACGTGATGGAAATTACGTTAACTGATCAGCTATTACACAATAGGCTAATTTGGGTCGGTGTTGCTTTGGTGGCATTAGCAACCACAGTGCTAAATACATCCCACCACTTAATGCAAAAGCAAAAAGTGAAAGGCAAGGTCAATAAAGATAGTAATACTAATTCTGCAACTGCTCTTGGTTTTAATATAAAGGCAAAGGCGACGGGAAGTAATGCATGGTCGCAGTTTTTAACGCGGACTGTTTTTGAAGTCAAACAAGTTATAAAAAGCTATTCGTTTGGTATTTTGCTTATTTTATCTTTAGCGACATTAATTCCCGCGTTAGTAGGTTCAATGGGTGCATACGGAACTGATGTTTGGCCAGTTACTTTTAGAATGGTTGAGCTAATTCAAGAAAGCTTTAGCGTATTGATGATTATTGTACTGGTTTATTATTGTGGTGAACTTGTATGGCATGATCGTGAATCACGTATGGCAGACATTGTTGATGCTTACCCTGTTGTAAATTGGGTGTTCTGGGGCTCTAAATATGTAGCGCTGAGTGCTGTTTTATTATTGTTATGCGTATTTGGATCTTTGGTGACACTGTTTTATCAAATGATTATGGGCATGGAGAACTTTGATATTGCACAATATGTAATCAGGCTCGGTTATTTATTTGTACTCATGCTTATTTTTCAAGGCGGCTTTGCTTTTTTATTACAAGTAATTAGCCCTAATAAGTACGTCGGTATGGGGTTATATGTACTGTACTTTATTACTACTCAGGTTATGAGTAACTATGGCTTTGAGCATAAAATGTTTAAAATAGGTGCCACTCCATATGCGCCTTATTCAGATATTAATGGATACGGCCACTTTTTAACGGCAGTGCATTGGTATAACTTATACTGGCTTGGCTTTAGTGTGATCATTGCCGCACTTAGCTATGCACTTTGGCCGCGTGGGGCTGGGCAGGGTTTAAAAGCGCGCGTAAAGCTAATTGGCTATCAGCTAGGTAACTCAGGTAAAGTGATTATAGTGTGCGGTGCACTTATTTTTGTAGGCGCAGGCAGTTATATTTACTACAACACAACAGTGATTAATCCATTTATTACTAGTGATCAGCGTGAAGACTTGAAAGAGCAATATGAACGTGAGTTTGGTCAATTTGCCGATGCGGCTGTCCCTATACCAACAGATGTTGTTGTTACTGCAGATATCTACCCTCAAGAGCGACGTATTAATGCAAGCGTAGTTATGCAATTAGAAAATAAATCGCAGCAACCGATTACACGAGTATTGGTGAATAAGCCTTATCATACTCATAACTGGAGTGTTGAGGTAGATGGTGCGCAACTGGGCGAGTTAAATGAGCAGTATCGTCATGCATGGTTAGAGTTTACAGAGCCAATGCAACCAAATGAAAGCCGTGAAATTGTAATGAGCGTAGAGCGCTATACTAAAGGTTTCGTAGATAGAGGTAGTGATGAACAACTTTTATATAACGGTACATTTATAGATAACACTGCACTGTTTCCAACCTTTGGTTATTCCTTTGGTAAACAATTGCAAGATAAAAATGAGCGTCGTCAAAGAGGTTTACCAGAGTTAAAACGCGGCAATAAAATTGAAGAAACGCAATACCATGCTCAGCCTTTATTTGCGGATAATTATGTCAGCTTTGCTGCCACAATTACTACCGATGAGTCGCAAGTTGCGATGGTTCCAGGTTACTTGCAATCACAAAGTACTAAAGATGGCCGTACTACGTTTGTATACGAAATGGATGCACCTATGTTACATTTTTACACCTTGCTCTCAATGGAGCTTGAGGTGAAAAAAGAGCTGCACAATGGCGTAAATATAGAAGTATATCATCACGAACAGCATGCTTGGAACGTAGATTCGATGATTCAATCTACTAAAGATTCTTTAGATTATTTTTCCAAAGAGTTTAGCCCCTATCAGCATAAGCAAATGCGTATTATAGAGTATCCTCGCTATCGTGATTTTGCGCAGAGTTTTGCTAATACAGTCCCATTCTCTGAAAATTTGGGATTTATTACCGATATACGCGATCCTGATAATATTAACCTTCCTTACTACGTTACCGCCCATGAACTAGCACACCAGTGGTGGGCACATCAGGTGATTGGTGCGAACGTTGAGGGATCGAACATTTTATCTGAAATGCTCTCGCAATATGCAGCAATCATGGTGATGAAAGAGAGATACGGTGAAAACAATCTTCGTAAATTCTTAAAGTATGAGCTAGATCGTTATTTGTTCGGACGAACGACTGAGCCTTATGAGGAGAGGACTCTTGCACGTACAGTAGGGCAGCAATACATCCATTATAACAAAGGGTCTGTGGTTATGATGGCCATTCATGATCTGTTAGGTGAGCAACGTTTAAATGCCGTTTTACGAGCGTTTTTACAAGATTACCAATATGCGCAAGATCGTTACCCTACCACGTTAGACTTTATTGCTTATTTAAAGCAAGGGGCGAGTGAACAAGAGCAAGCATTCATTGAAGATCAGTTTAATGCCATTACATTATATGAGTTAAAGCTCAGTGAAGTTGATGTTCAAGAGGCTGAATCTGTTGATGGCGAACATACTGTTACGCTAACTATTTCTGCAGCAAAAAAACATGCAGATGGGGAAGGGAATGAAGAGGATATTCCATTAGCTCAAATGATAGATGTCGCTTTGTTTAGCGCAGATCCAAATGAAATTCAGCAAGGGGATACTGTTATCTACATGCAAAAGCACGAGATAAAAACAGGTGAAAATACCATTACATTAAAGGTAACTGAGTTACCTAAATTTGCTGGTGTTGACCCTTTCATTAAGTTAATTGATAAGAAAAGTGGCGATAATATCAAGGCGCTATAATGTTAACTTGGACCAAAATGCCAGTTTTTTTATAGACTGGCGATAAACCTTACATTTAATAGATAAAGACGAATGAGTTAAATTTATCTTTATAAACATAAACTTAAAAGGCCGCATTCATGCGGCCTTTTATATGAATAATTTATAAGATTTTTAGTCATATGATATTTGTTAAACAATTTTTTACTCAACGCTTTTTGTCCTCTTATAAAGTTAATTACTAATAGTGAGCTAATCAGGATGATTATCCAATCATTAATAATGGGTGCTGCTTTACTTGATTTTAGTGCTTACTATGAGGTAAAAATTTAGCCGCAAGCCAGCGCAAAAATAACAAGTAAGGCAAGTGTTGAAGATAGCCATCCATTTTATTTATAGGGATAAGTATTTGAGCAGCGTGAAGATGTAGAGCAAATTTGTAAGGATACTCAGGTTGCTCAAATGCAGTTGGCAGGAAAGTCAGTATGAACTTTAAATTAATTATTGTGAGTTCGCGGTATTAACTGGTTGCACAAATTTTTATTTTATTTTTTAGCGAGGGGTGGACTGAAGTAAGTAACCAATCACATACAAGCTCGCAATGGCAAAGTGTGCATGCTTATAAATCTTTTACTAATGGCTTAGGATAGTTAGATATCAATCAAGTTGGTCCATTTTAGCATTCTGAATCAGTTGCAATTGATTGCAACAAGAACGAGTTTAAAGCTGAATAAACAGTCGTTTTTATATTTATGGTTAATTTAAAAGGTGGCCTTAAACGAGAAAGGGCCTTTCGGCCCTTAGTGTTGCAGCAAGTAACACATTCTTTTTATAGGTTAAAGTCGACAGCGTAGGCTACATAAGCTTTTACATCTGAGCCGTCCATGTCGTTATCTGATAGGCCAAAAGTAAAACCATCTTTAGACACCGATACACCATAATCAATAATATTATCATCACCGATGAAATCGCCTGAGTAATGCCCTATGTGTAGCGCCATTTCTGTGCCATTGCTACCAACAGCGAAGCTGTAATCGGCATTTAAATACAATGAATCACCAAAATCAGTACCATCACCACTGGCTGCAGATGTTGCAAGTACGGCTGCACCAAATGTAAAACCTTGCACACTAATGCTGCCATAAACTTCTGAAAAATCAGCATCGGCACCTGATGCCGCATCAGGATACGCATAATAGATATACCCTACGTCATAACTCACGCTTTCATTAATTGCGCCGCCAAAACCGGCGTATAAGTCTAGTTCGTAGGTCATTTCATCGGCCCAAGACGCATTTGACGCCCAAGTACCCGCATAAAAGCCAGATTCATTAGCGTAATCAATACCGCCAGATACAGCAGCATCGCCACCAGTTTGCTCTTGTCCGCGCCATAAGTAGTTTGAAGTGGCTGCTGCATTTGCTGTTACTTCAGCAAATGCAGTAGTTGATGTCATTCCTGTTAATGCCAATGCACTGATCAATATTGTTTTTTGTAGTTTTAGCATGTCTCATTTCCCATTGTATGATTTTGCACGCCAAGGCTTTTTATTATGAACGACTACAACCTTTTGTTTGGCGGCATTTTATTATGTTACTAATGGGGTATTTGCACTGTGTGTGCCAAATTAAACTTATTCGTTTATAAATTATTTTTACTATTTAAAACAATGTATTGAAAATAATATGAGGTAGGGATAGAAAAGTAATTATTTAGCAGGTTCACTTTGCTGGTGCAAAAAATAGCCTAGCTGCACCATCAAAGCGCTGCTAGGCTATTTTATTTTTCTTGTGGGTTAATTAACCAAAAATGGCACGCATTAGGGTAATTGTTTCGTTAACACCGCGGCCTTTTTGTACTTCGCTAATAATAGAGTCACGTTTAGCACGAATATGTTCTGGAATATCATCAGCAGCAAGCGCGCGATCCACTAAAATCTCAGCAGATTCTTTGCCTCGGCGTGGCGCTTTACTGCTGCTAGAAGTGCTACGTGTAGGTTTATTAAGTAGCTTAATGTAGTTAGAGTTATCTGCAGTATTAGTATCTGCATAATAGAAAAAGCAAGGTATAAGCGCTTTAATATCCACCAACTGTGTTTCTAGTTCACTACCAGCATTGGCCATTTTAAACCATGACATAGCGTGAATACTTTGTACTACATCTTGCCAATAACGCTCAAAGTCGCGGTTATTTAATTTGGTGATACCTAAAGCTGAGCAAAGTGCATCTAAGCGGCTATTGCTTATTGGTGTAAATACATCAGGGCGGCGCATTGCTAATAAGCGGGTGGCAGGTGCCAGTGTTGGTTTTTCATCACTACCATTAAATGCACTCAAGTAAGCAACTACAAATTGCTGATAATTTGTTTGGGCTACATCACCCTCAAGTGGAATGTTGCTAAGCGCATCGTCGAAGGCACCTGGCAGGTCAGCCAGCATCTGGTGAAAACCTTTGGCGCTTTTGGTAGAGGCAAACCATTCTACATCAAAGTTATAAGTACTCGGATCGAGTGATGCCATATGCTTACCGCTAAAAGCGAGTAAGTCTTCAGGGATCATCTCTTTTAACGGCTTTTCACGTAGGCCTGCAATATAAGTAGTTAAACGTAGCTGCTCATCAAGTGCCACCAGTTCTTTATGTTGATCTACAAACATACTCACTACTGGCCAAGGTGCTACCCGTAATGTTTTTAACTGTAAAAAGCTAATGGCTGAAATAAGTTGGTCATGCAGCTTTTTTAATAGTGGTAATTGTTGGGTTTCGAGTAAGTCGTAATTAATACGGTCGCGGCTTGCACTTAATAGCTCATAACACCAACCTAAAAAGTCTTCTGGATGGTTTTCCACTTTCACAGCCATCAGGTTTAGGCTTAGCTCTGAAGATTGCTTCAGAATATTTTGATAAATTTGACTTTCTTGCTCGCCTAATGCCATTTTTGACGGTGAAATTAGCAGTTTCTTCATGCCTTGTAGACTCTCCGGTTAGATATACTTTTTAGTCGCTTCATTTTAGCTTAAATAAGCCAGCAGCAACAGGGGCGTGCATCATACCGGAGAATACAGAGGATGCAATCTTGGTAAGTTAATTAACACAAGATTGCATCATTACTGTATTAATCGTGTTCATCGAGTGAAAACAGCCGTTCAACTGAGGTATTAAAGTGCTGTGCTATTTTTAAGGCAATGATCACCGAGGGTGTAAAACGAGATGTTTCAACCGTGCTAATGGTTTTTCGTGAAACATTAATAGCATCGGCCAGTTCTTGCTGTGAAAGCCCTGCCTCTTTACGAAATTCAGCTATATGGTTTTGCACATTATTTCCTAATCGCGGCTTTGCCAAAACAATGAAGTGCCATATGCCAAGAGCATGATACCTAAGTAGAATACTGCCATAGCTGCATGCGAAACCTCACTAGCAATAGCATCGCCTTTATAAAAAACACCAAGCAGGCAAAAAACAAGTGCAAAAATTGAATGTTTATAGGCACTCGTGTCGATAGTATTTAGGAATTCATCTTTATAAGCATATTGAAAATACATTTTTAATGGAAAGCCTGCTTTAGTTATATAAATAGCTATTATAACTATATAAAATAAAACGCCCATTCCAACAGTTAAAAGCCCGTCAATATCTTGTTTTATTACTGAGTTAACACTGAGAAGTAAAAAAACCATACTTGTGCTTATACTTAGAAATATGTTTTGACCCATAAACTGTTCTTCAGTTTTAATATCTTGTTGTTTCATAAAGTCCATCCTGTGGAAGTGTTAATTTATATTTTGTAACCTGTAGGTATCAATGTAACCTGTAGGTATCATTTGGTCAATATTTTTTTGTAACCTAAAGGTATCAAAATGTTTCAGTTACAATTCATATACCCACGTTAGAATGTAGGAAAGTAGATTTTTAGTTATTGGGCAATGCTTTTGGCGCTAACTCCCGCTATGATAAGAACATTATTTGCACGTTTGAAAGGATGATCATGAAGACCTTATTTAAAGTTATTGGTGTCATATTATTGCTATGTATAGCGTTAATTGTTGCTGCACCTTTTTTAATTCCTACTGATACCATTTTTAATAAAGTGTCTGAGCAGGTTGAAAAAACAACCGGGCGCACATTAACCATAAAGGGCGATAAAACCCTCAGTGTATTTCCTGCATTAAAGTTAGAGCTTAATGATGTGCATTTTGCCAATATGCCGAGCGGCTCTCGCGCTGATATGGCGAGTATGCAGCAACTTGCTGTTCATATTCCTTGGCTTTCATTACTCGGTGGCGAGTTAAAACTAGAAAAGTTTGTTATTAATGAGCCTGATATCTTGCTAGAAACCGATAAAAGCGGCAAAGCTAACTGGCAGTTATTTGATGCAGTAGCTAAACAACCAGAGCAGCAAACTCAATCGGGTGAGGCAGTCAAATTACCTGAAAACTTTGATATTCAGTTAGGCGAGGTCGCTATTTATGGCGGGTCGTTTACTTATTTAGATGGTCAAACGGGCGCTAAACAGCAAATTAGCGATTTAGAACTGGCTATATTACTTCCTTCACTGCGCAAACAGCTCGAAGTCAAAGGAGCTATAACTTACATGCAGGAGCGCTTTGAGCTTGATGTAAAACTCGACACACCAGCAAAAGCGATTGAAGGCGCCCCATTCAATGTTAAACAAACGCTTAACTCACGTTTAGTAGATTTAACGTTTGATGGCAGCATAGCCAAACAAGGCCAAGATATTAATGGATTATTAGCACTTAACGGTGATTCAGTTAAAAATATTGCTAACTGGCAAGGTATAGATTTAAACGCAAAAGAGAATGCGTTTAACGCCTTTAGCATCAAAGCCGAAATGCACTTACTCGGTGAAGAGTTTAACCTAACTGAATTAGTAGCAACGCTCGATGCACTCGAGATTAAAGGTAAAAGTAAGTTAAATTTAGGCAGTCGCTTAGCAGTTAATGCTGATATTGACTTAGGAATGCTTGATTTAAATCCCTACTTACCTGAAACCGTAGCTAAAAAAGAAGTCCCAGCAAAAGACGACTCTAAGTCTGCAGAGCCAATAGTATGGGATGATACTAAAATTGATTTAAGTGGCTTAAATGCATTAGATGCAAATGTGATTGTCCGTTCAAGTGGCTTAAAAGCGAACGACATTAAACTCGGCGCCAACCAGTTTACAGTAGCACTTAAAAATAGCATTGCTAAATTAAGCCTAGACAGCTTTGCCGCTTACGAAGGAACAGGTAAAGGACTGATTACTATCAATGCTCAAAATATCCCTTATAAAATAGCAACCAACTTCGATTTAGATAAAATAGACGCACAGCCATTACTTAGCGATGCTGCAGGCTTTGATAAGTTAATGGGCAAAGGGTCGTTAAATTGGAATTTAACTACAGCTGGGCAAAGCCAAAAAACATTTATTAATGCGCTTAATGGTAAACTAGGATTTAAGTTCGCAGATGGTGCGGTTAAAGGTGCGAACGTAGCGGAAATGGTACGTAAGGGCAAAGAGTTAGTTAAAGGTAACTTTAATGCCGCATCTGAGGGATTAGATACAGGATTTGAAGAATCTGAGAAAACTGACTTCTCTGCACTTTCGGGTAGTTTTAACTTTACCAATGGCGTAGGTAAAAATACTGATTTATCCCTGATCAGCCCTTTAATACGCATTTCAGGTGAAGGAGACGTTGATTTACCGCAAACTCTGGTTAACTACCGCCTAGTAACAGGTTTAGTAGATTCTATTGAAGGTCAAGGCACTACCGATGATAGCACTGGCTTTAAAATCCCTCTGAGAATAAAAGGCCCATTCCATGATGTTGGCATAAAATTAGATATAGGCAGTGCGGTTAAAGATGAAGCAAAAGAAAAAGCCAAAGACAAAATTAAAGATAAATTAAAAGGTTTGTTTGGCTAATTTTAATTACTGATAAAAAACAAGGCATCGCTACGGTGCCTTGTTTGTTTTATAACCATCTGTAATTTAGGTAGATAGCATAAATAACCAGTTTCTAATTTAGCATCCGCATTAAATTAATTAAAAAATAACCTACCACTCCCTCCTCAATGCTGATACAATTGCCCGCCCTTAAGAGACATCTAGTATGTTTTTTGAGTGGAATTCAATCGAAATGTCTTGATTTTAAACAAATTTAAGACAAGTTGTAATTACTACACCGGAGGTCATTAACATGATCCAAATGCAAACTCAGCTGGAAGTTGCTGATAACAGCGGCGCTCGCAAAGTGCAGTGTATAAAAGTCCTTGGTGGTTCACACCGTCGCTATGCAGCGATTGGCGATATCATTAAAGTTTCTGTAAAAGAAGCGATTCCTCGCGGTAAAGTGAAGAAAGGTGATGTTAAAAACGCGGTAGTTGTGCGTACCAAAAAAGGCGTTCGTCGTCCAGACGGTTCATTGATCCGTTTCGACAGCAATGCGGCTGTTATCTTAAATGATAACTTGCAGCCTATTGGTACTCGTATTTTCGGCCCTGTGACTCGCGAACTTCGTAATGAAAAGTTCATGAAAATCGTTTCACTAGCCCCAGAAGTACTGTAAGGAGTCTATCATGGCAGCAAAAATCCGTCGTGATGACGAAGTAATCGTACTAGCAGGTAAAGACAAAGGTAAGCGCGGCAAAGTGCTTTCAGTTGTAACCGAGTCTGGTCGAGTATTTGTCGAAGGCATTAACTTAATCAAGAAACACCAAAAGCCGGTTCCACAGTTGAACCAAGCTGGCGGTATTGTTGAGAAAGAAGCGTCTATCGACGTATCAAACGTTGCGATCTACAACTCGGAAACGAGCAAAGCAGATCGTGTAGGTTTCAAGATTGAAGATGGTAAGAAATTACGTATCTTTAAATCTACTGGTAAAACTATCTAATAGTTGGAGTAGAATGATGGCGAAACTGCATGAAGTATATAAAGACAAAGTAGTTGCTGAACTTCAAGAGAAGTTTGGTTTCAGCTCTGTCATGCAAGTCCCTCAGATCGAGAAGATCACATTAAATATGGGTGTGGGCGAAGCCTTAGCTGACAAGAAGATTTTAGATAACGCTGTTGCGGATCTAGAAGCTATCTCTGGTCAGAAACCTTTAATCACTAAAGCACGCAAATCTGTTGCTGGCTTCAAAGTGCGTGAAGGTTACCCGATTGGTTGTAAAGTAACCCTACGCGGCGAGCGTATGTGGGACTTTTTTGAGCGTTTGGTTTCAATCGCTATCCCACGTATCCGTGACTTCCGTGGTGTGAGTGCTAAGTCTTTTGATGGACGCGGTAACTACAGCATGGGCGTACGTGAACAAATCATCTTCCCAGAAATTGATTATGATAAAGTAGACCGTGTACGCGGTATGGATATCACAATCACTACATCTGCGAAATCAGATGAGGAAGGCCGTGCGTTGTTAGAAGCGTTTAACTTCCCATTCAAGAAATAAGGGTAGGGTTATGGCAAAGAATTCTATGAAAGCGCGCGAAGCAAAGCGCACTAAACTAGTTGCTCAGTACGCTGAAAAGCGTGCAGCACTAAAAGCTATCATCAGTGATGTTAATACATCTGAAGATGATCGTTGGGACGCGGTACTTAAGCTACAAGCTTTACCTCGTGATTCTAGCCCTGCACGTCAACGTAATCGTTGTAACATTACGGGCCGCCCACATGGTTTCCTTCGCAAATTCGGCATGAGCCGTATTAAAGTTCGCGAAGCAGCTATGCGCGGTGAAATTCCTGGCCTTAAAAAGGCTAGCTGGTAATAGAATCATGGGAGTAAGACTATGAGCTTGCAAGATCCTATCGCGGATTTATTTACACGAATCCGTAACGGTCAGTCAGCGAAGAAAGTATCTGTAACGATGCCTAATTCGAAACTGAAAGTAGCAGTAGCTAATGTATTAAAAAATGAAGGTTACATCGCAGACTTCGCAGTAAGTGGTGATGTTAAACCTGAGCTTTCTATCGAGTTAAAGTACTTCGAAGGCAAAGCTGTTATTGAAAATATCCAGCGTGTAAGTCGCCCTGGTCTACGTATCTATAAGAGACGTGACGAATTACCGAAGGTAATGGGTGGTTTAGGTATCGCTATCGTATCAACTTCTAAAGGCCTAATGACAGACCGCGCAGCACGTAGTGCAGGCGTTGGTGGTGAAATCATTGGTTTTGTAGCTTAATCGGAGGGGAACTATGTCTCGCATAGCAAAGGCACCAATAAACGTTCCTGCCGGTGTAGAAGTTACATTAAAAGGCCAGGAAATCACAGTTAAAGGCAAAAACGGTGAACTTACTCGTACTATCAACAATGCTGTTGAAGTACAAGTTAACGACAACGTTATTACAACTTTACCTCGTGAAGGCGTAGCCAATGCATGGGCACAAGCAGGTACTGCTCGCGCTCTAATCAACAACATGGTTGTTGGTACGCATGAAGGTTACGAGAAGAAACTTCAGTTAGTAGGTGTTGGTTACCGTGCTGCAGCTAAGGGCAAAGTTTTAGACTTAACTCTTGGTTTCTCGCACCCAGTTAATTTCGCAGTTCCTGAAGGAATTACGATTGAAACTCCAAGCCAAACAGAAGTTCTAGTTAAGGGCGTAGACAAGCAGTTAGTTGGTCAAACAGCTGCTAACATTCGTGCATACCGTAAACCTGAGCCTTATAAAGGTAAAGGTGTTCGTTATTCAGATGAGAATGTACGCCGTAAAGAGGCTAAGAAGAAGTAAGGTAAGACGATGGATAAAAAAACAGCTCGTCTACGTCGTGCTAAACGCACTCGTAGAAATTATATTGAACAAGGCACAACGCGTCTTGTTATCCACCGCACGCCACGTCACATTTACGCTCAAGTTGTAAACGCTGAGGGTAATGTACTGGCTGCTGCTTCTACTGTTGAGAAAGCTATTAGCGAAACAGTTAAAGGCACAGGCAACGTTGCAGCTGCACAAGCAGTTGGTAAAGCGGTTGCTGAACGTGCGGCTGACAAAGGCATCGAAAAGATTGCTTTTGATCGCAGTGGCTTTAAATATCACGGCCGTGTGAAGGCGCTAGCTGATGCTGCGCGTGAAGCCGGTTTGCAATTCTAGGAGTAGACAATGGCTAACGTAGAAGCAAAGCAACAACAGCCTGATTTAGCTGAAAAGCTAATCGCGGTGAACCGTGTGTCTAAAGTAGTTAAAGGTGGTCGTATCTTTAGCTTTACTGCACTAACTGTAGTTGGTGATGGCGCAGGTAAAGTAGGTTTCGGTTATGGTAAAGCACGTGAAGTTCCAGCTGCTATTCAAAAAGCAATGGAAAAAGCACGTCGTAACATGATCAACGTAGACCTAAATGGCAACACATTACAGCATCCTGTTAAAGGACGTCATGCTGGCTCACAAGTGTTTATGAAACCAGCATCTGAAGGTACTGGTATCATTGCAGGTGGTGCTATGCGTGCAGTACTTGAAGTGACTGGTGTGCAGAACGTACTTTCTAAATGTTACGGTTCTACTAACCCGATCAACGTTGTACGTGCAACGATCTCAGCTCTTGAGAACATGAATTCTCCTCAGTCGATCGCTGCAAAACGTGGTCTTCGAGTAGATGAGATTTTGGGGTAAACCATGGCTAATAAAACTGTAAAAGTAACACAAGTAAAAAGCTCTATCGGTCGTTTACCGAAGCATAAAGCTACATTACGCGGTCTTGGTTTACGTCGTATCAATCACACTGTTGAGTTAGAAGACACAGCATGTGTGCGTGGTATGATCAACCAGGTTTATTACATGGTTAAGGTAGAGGGGTAATTCGATGCATTTGAATACACTTTCACCTGCTGCAGGTTCAAAAACTGCTCCAAAACGTGTTGGTCGTGGTATCGGTTCTGGTCTTGGTAAGACTGGTGGCCGTGGTCACAAAGGTCAAAAATCACGTTCTGGCGGTAAAGTACGCGTTGGTTTTGAGGGCGGTCAAATGCCTATGCAACGTCGTCTACCTAAGTTCGGTTTCACTTCTCGCAAATCTTTAGTATCTGCAGAAATTAACCTATACGAAATCGCTAAAGTTGAAGGCGATGTGGTAGACCTAAGCGCGTTACAAGCAGCTGGTCTAGTTAAAAAGAACGTTCAGTTCGTTAAAGTTGTTAAATCTGGCGAAGTTTCACGCGCTGTTACCGTTAAAGGCCTTAAGGCTTCTAAAGGTGCACGCGAAGCTATCGAAGCTGCCGGAGGCAAGGTAGAAGACTAAGGAAGTACTAATGGCTAAACCAGGTCAAGATACACAAAGTGCACAAGGTGGACTTTCGGAATTGAAGCGCCGATTACTCTTCGTATTGGGTGCTATCATAATTTACCGTCTAGGTTCATTTGTGCCGATCCCTGGGATTGACGCCGCTGTACTTGCCGATTTCTTCGAGCAACAAAAGGGCACCATTGTTGAGATGTTCAACATGTTTAGCGGTGGTGCGCTTGAGCGAGCTTCAGTGTTAGCACTGGGTATCATGCCGTATATCTCGGCTTCGATTATTACGCAACTATTAACGCATATGTATCCGCCGTTTATAGAGCTTAAGAAAGAAGGTGAGCAAGGGCGTAAAAAGATAAGCCAGTACACACGCTACGGCACGCTTGTGCTTGCTACTATCCAATCAATCGGTATTGCTACTAGCTTACCGGGCATGATGAACGGGTTAGTTGTTAACCCAGGTATGGGATTCTATTTCACCGCAGTGGTGAGTTTAGTAACCGGTACTATGTTCCTTATGTGGTTGGGCGAACAGATAACAGAACGCGGTATCGGTAACGGTATCTCAGTTCTAATATTTGTTGGTATTGTAGCTAACCTGCCGTCTGCTATTGGTTCGACAGCCGAAATGGCGCGCCAAGGTGATTTGAATGTTTTTGTACTGTTGATGGTTGCGGTTATAGTATTCGCTGTTACTTATCTTGTTGTATTCTTTGAACGTGGTCAACGACGTATCGTTGTTAACTACGCCAAGCGTCAACAAGGTCGTCAAGTATTTGCTGCTCAAAGCACGCATTTACCTCTGAAAGTAAATATGGCGGGTGTTATTCCACCAATCTTCGCTAGCAGTATAATTCTGTTCCCTGGTACAATTGCAAGCTGGTTCGGCCAGGGTGAAGGTCCGGTTGCTGATGTGCTACAAGCAATTGCTACAACGTTGACTCCAGGTCAGCCTTTGTATGCAATGGTTTTAGCTGCGGCTATCATCTTCTTCTGCTTTTTCTACACAGCGTTGGTTTTTAACCCGCGTGAAACAGCAGACAACCTGAAAAAATCTGGCGCATTTATCCCAGGTATTCGTCCAGGTGAGCAGACATCTAAATACATTGATAAAGTGATGACACGCCTGACATTGGCAGGTGCTTTGTATATAACCTTTATCTGTCTGGTGCCCGAATTCATGACTATGGCATGGCAAACGCCATTCTATTTCGGCGGTACATCAATTTTGATTATCGTTGTAGTAATCATGGACTTTATGGCACAAGTACAGACGCATCTGATGTCACATCAGTATGATTCTGTGCTGAAAAAAGCGAACCTTAAAGGCTACGGTCGATAAGGTCAGTTTACGGAGTTGAGCAATGAAAGTACGTGCTTCCGTTAAGAAAATATGCCGTAACTGTAAAGTTATTAAACGTGCTGGTGTAGTACGCGTAATTTGCAGTGAGCCTAAGCATAAGCAAAGGCAAGGCTAAGTAAACAGTCGTGCAGGCTGAGGTTTCTCGGCCTGTGTTTTTAGTTGTGATTTGGTCTTCGTTTGAGTATCCTTACGGGCTTTTCAAACAGATGATTACCAAATTCAAATATAGGAGATGTGTTAGTGGCCCGTATCGCTGGCATTAACGTCCCTGATCATAAACATGCAGTTATTGGTTTAACAGCTATTTATGGCATAGGTAAGACTCGCTCTAAGGCTATCTTAGAAGCGACTGGTATCGCCGAGACCACAAAAATCGGTGAACTTTCAGACGAAACACTTGACGTATTGCGTGAAGCAGTTGGCAAGTACACTGTAGAAGGTGACCTTCGTCGTGAAGTTACTTTGAATATCAAGCGCCTTATGGACCTTGGTTGTTTCCGTGGCCTACGTCACCGTCGCTCTTTACCACTTCGTGGTCAAAGAACAAAGACTAACGCGCGTACCCGTAAGGGTCCTCGTAAGCCTATTAAGCGATAAGGGGATAGTAAAATGGCTAAGACACCAATTCGTCGTAAAAAGGTTAAAAAGCAAGTTGCTGATGGTATGGCTCATGTTCATGCGTCTTTCAACAACACTATTGTAACGATTACCGACCGTCAAGGTAATGCACTATCATGGGCTACTGCCGGTGGTTCAGGTTTCCGTGGTTCACGTAAATCTACTCCATTTGCTGCTCAGGTTGCTGCAGAGCGTGCAGGTACTGCTGCTCAAGAATACGGTTTAAAAAATCTAGAAGTTTTCATTAAAGGTCCAGGTCCAGGTCGTGAATCTGCTGTACGTGCTTTGAATGCTGCTGGTTACCGTATCACCAACATTACTGACGTGACGCCAATACCACACAATGGTTGTCGTCCACCGAAGAAACGTCGCGTTTAACAATAGGTTAGGAGAAATAACATGGCAAGATATTTGGGCCCTAAGCTCAAGCTGAGTCGTCGTGAAGGTACTGACCTGTTCCTTAAGAGCGGCGTAAGAGCTATCGACTCTAAGTGTAAACTTGAGACTGCACCTGGTCAGCACGGCGCTCGTAAAGGACGCTTATCTGATTACGGTTTACAATTACGTGAAAAGCAAAAAGTACGTCGTATCTACGGTGTATTAGAAAAGCAATTCCGTAACTACTACAAAGAAGCTGCTCGCCTTAAAGGTAATACAGGTGAAAACTTGTTACAGCTTTTAGAGCAACGTTTAGACAATGTTGTATATCGCATGGGTTTTGCTAGCACACGCGCTGAAGCACGTCAGTTAGTAAGCCACAAAGCGATTCTAGTTAATGGTCGTGTTGTGAACATTCCTTCATACGTAATTACTCCAGAAGATACTGTTGTAATCCGTGAGAAGTCTAAAACACAAGCACGTATCATCGCTGCTCTAGAGTTGGCTGAGCAACGTGAAAAGCCGACTTGGGTTGAAGTTGACGGTAAGAAATTGGAAGGTAGCTTCAAGCGCCTACCTGAGCGTTCAGATCTGTCTGCGGACATTAATGAACAACTAATCGTCGAACTTTACTCTAAGTAAAGTTAAGAGTTAAGAGAGGATAAAATGCAGGGTTCTGTTACAGAATTTCTAAAACCAAGGTTAGTCGATATCGACGCTATCAACCCAACGCGTTCTAAAGTAGTTTTAGAACCACTCGAGCGTGGCTTTGGTCACACTTTGGGTAATGCCTTACGCCGTATACTGTTATCATCTATGCCTGGATGTGCAGTAACTGAAGTTGAAATCGACGGTGTATTGCATGAGTACAGCGCGAAAGAAGGCGTACAAGAAGACATCATTGAAATACTACTAAACCTTAAAGGTCTAGCGGTAACGTTAGAAGGCAAAGATGAAGTTTTTCTGACCCTGACTAAATCTGGTGTAGGCCCTGTGACTGCGGCAGATATTCAGCACGATGGCGATGTAACAATTGCTAACCCAGATCATGTTATTTGTAATTTAACAACAAATAACAGCGAGATCAGCATGCGTATTCGTGTTGAGCGTGGTCGTGGTTATGTGCCGGCATCTAGTCGTTTATCCTCTGATGACGATGAGCGTCCAATTGGTCGATTGCTGCTTGATGCATCATTCAGCCCAGTTGAACGTATTGCGTACTCGGTTGAATCAGCCCGTGTTGAGCAACGTACAGATTTAGACAAGTTAATCATTGATATGGAAACAAACGGCACCTTAGATCCTGAAGAAGCGATCCGCCGTGCGTCTACTATCTTAGCTGAGCAATTAGATGCATTCGTAGATTTACGTGATGTAACTGAGCCAGAAGAGAAAGAAGAGAAGCCAGAATTCGATCCTATTCTACTTCGTCCAGTTGATGATCTTGAATTAACAGTACGTTCAGCAAACTGTTTGAAAGCCGAGCAAATTCAATATATCGGTGATTTAGTTCAGCGCACTGAAGTTGAGCTTCTTAAAACGCCTAATCTAGGTAAGAAGTCTCTAACTGAAATAAAAGACGTGCTAGCTTCACGTGGTCTTTCTCTAGGCATGCGCCTAGAAAATTGGCCGCCTGCAAGCCTAGCTGAATAATCTAAATCACTATATTAGTTTAGTTAGAAGGATAGGGTCATGCGCCATCGTAAGAGTGGTCGTCAATTAAACCGTAACAGTAGCCATCGTAAAGCGATGTTCAGCAATATGGCAGGTTCTTTGGTGAAACATGAAATCATCAAAACTACTTTGCCTAAAGCGAAAGAGTTACGCCGTGTAATTGAACCTTTAATCACACTGGCTAAGACTGACAGTGTAGCAAATCGCCGTTTAGCGTTTGCTCGCACGCGTGATAATGAAGTAGTTGGTAAGTTATTCAGTGAAATCGGTCCTCGTAATGCGGATCGTCCAGGTGGTTACACTCGTATTCTTAAGTGTGGCTTCCGTGCTGGTGATAATGCACCAATGGCTTATATTGAACTAGTTGGTCGCCCAGCGGCGAGCGAAGAAGTTCAAGAAGACGCGCAGTCTGCAGAGTAAGTCTTAAAGAGACACCAAAAAGCCGAGCTTATGCTCGGCTTTTTAATATCTAAAATTTACACAAAATGAATAAAGCTTTTAGCTCTATTATTAATAGCAAATTTATTCTCATTCCTTTCATCTAATAAAATAGCCTAACTAGAATCGACGAATCATAATGCGAGCGTTTAGGACTGCTATCTTTCTATTTATAAGTAAAGCTATTTAGACTAATAAATATATGATCATGTAACGACTTTTACAGTTTATAGTTATTAATATAAAAAAGTTCGAAATAGTTGATACCCTCCAATAGCTCATTAACTTTATATAGTAGAGTCCTTGCCTGATGTACTTATTCGCCACTAATCTAAATGGCCATATAAAGCTAAACAATTTGTTTTCTTAGTAATCGCTACAATAACTATGAAAAGATTTTCCAAAAAATAAGTTTTTATAGCTTTAAAGGCGAAATATGATTAGGTTTAGTTGTCTTTTTAAGCGTTTAGTCTAAATATCCAACGAACAGTCATTTATTTCAAGTTTTCTGCAAAAAAGGGTTGATCTGTTTTCGGATCTCCCTATAATGCGACCCCACTGAGACGGGGAACGCCAGCGCATAGCGAGGCACGAACTACTCAGTGAGTTAAGTAAAACTTAGTTCTGAAAACTTTCAAGTTTAACAAAATTAAGTGTTGACAAAAAAATAGGAAAGCGTAATATGCGCAGCCCTAGCGAGATAAAGTTTAACGCTTTAATCGCAACGTTCTTTAACAATATAAAGCAATCATCTGTGTGGGCACTCGTACAGATTGAGTTCTAACAGCCAAGCTACTTAGGTAGTGAGGCAAACAAATTTAGAGTCTCAATTTAAACTGAGTGACCAACAGAATAGTTACTTCGGTAATTATTCAGCACAGTCAATTCAATATCGAAAGATATTAAATAAATTCAGAATTCATTGAGCTGTCGAAAGACATAAAACTTTTTAATTGAAGAGTTTGATCATGGCTCAGATTGAACGCTGGCGGCAGGCCTAACACATGCAAGTCGAGCGGTAACAGA
>NZ_MTQB01000013.1:0-107089 GCF_001974855.1 Pseudoalteromonas sp. SK18
TATTATCTTCAATTGGGTATATTTCACCAGCTCAATATGAAACAGACTACTATGATAATTTAAACGAGTCAGGTAAAGTGGCCTGACTTAAACAAACTGGTCTCCGATGAACTCGGGGCGATTCAGTAAACTTCCGGTTTGTAAGCCTATATTGCTATATTTTGGAAGTAAACTTCCGTTTTAAGGGCTTCAAAGGTAGTTATCGGAAATATATTCTGCTTTGTGAAAGCGTTAACCTAGATAGCTATATGAGCAACTTTTCGGGGTCTTATTTGAGCGAGATATAGTCATTCAGGTGAGTTGTCATTAGCTTAGTAAGAATAAAAGGAAACTATCTCCTTTTTTTATATGTGTAAATAAACTACAGTAAGCATAATATTTATAGCTGGTAATAATTTACACTATTTGATAATAATAGAAGCTCATGAAATAAGGACGTTTTCGATCTAAGATAGATAAAGTGTCCTTTGATAAAGTTGTTAGCAGTATGGCATTGACTTGTCGTTAAGGTGACGCAAATGTGTCGTATACAAAAAAGGAGTTTTTGAACATGATATAGCTTCAATATATTCATGTGAGAGATACAAATGGAAATGAAACTAAACGCTAAAAAAATTATAGAAGAACGTAAAGTTAGAGCTTGGAGTCAGCAACATTTAGCTGATGTTAGTGCTGTAAGTTTAAGAACCATTCAAAGAGTAGAAAATAATGGTTCAGGTTCATTGGAAACTCTTAAAGCATTAGCTTCCTGTTTTGAGCTAGATGTTATTAAGTTATTCCAGCCTGAAATCCCATTAAAGAAAAATCACTCTAAATCCAAAATAGTAGTGTTATCTTCAATGATTGCAGCCATTTTCAGTAGTGTTTTATTTCTAGTGCCATCTACAATGGCATCAGATATTAAGATCCACTCAGATAAAGTTACAACATCTAAAAATAATGATTATCGAGTTTACAGTAACAATGTAGAGATTTTCTTGCCAAAAACTCTTACTTATGAAGTGTTAGTTGATTCAAAGTGGGAAACAGCTACACCGGAAATAGCCAGTGGTAGTGTAAAGATCTATTTGGGTAACTCAGTTGTTTTTATTGAAAAAGCAATAATAACAAAAACTGAAAAAGGAACGAAAATCACTACTAATTATGCAAAATTTACTAACACTGACTAATATACAGCTAATAAGTGTCTAAGGTTGCGACCATCCACTTCCGGGCATTCGACAACATGAGATGTTGATAATAATTGGCAAGGTATTTTACAGTGTTGGATGGCGCTTCGCTTATCCGACCTACACTATAAAAAGCCGCTTATTTGGATTCATCCACCAGTGAAAATAGAGCGAATGGGGTCAAATCTAATAGAGCGATTGGGGTCAATTTTTGACTTCACACATTAAGAATCTTCAATGTCTGCTCATGGCACAAACCGGAAATAGCCCACGCACTAATCCTATATTTATACATTAAGGCTTTTCAGACTTAATGTAATTCATTTTTCCACCATTCAAATATTTACCTAAACATAGGGTCTGCTTATCTTTACGGATTAATATTTGTTCAAACTAGGGGGGATTTAATCGCGACGCGAGGTTTGTAACCTAGTGGGCTAAGTAAAAATCGAGCAAAGCTTCCGCGTCCTGCTCACGCCCCTTACCACCATCCATGTAGGCAACAAAGAGTTAATTGCCCCTAGGCAGAACCCTTTGGGCAGCGCCTGTTTGGTATTGATGCTGCGTTATCGTCTATTTATGGGGAAAAGCCGCACCACATAGACTCTGCCTTGCCTTAATACCAAACAGACTGCTGCAAATTTAACCTTGAAAGGTCAGCAGACCCTAATCCTACTTAAATTTAAGGCGAGACTTTAGTTAATAAATCTCAATTTAAGTGCCATACTTCGAATGAAATTCAAACAATTCTCAACTTGCCGCGAATTCTCAATTTAAGTGGCGCTGATCACCAAAAATGCAAAAAAGTAAAATTTTATAAAAAACCAATTGATAACTATTTTTGTTTAGATTAATATAAACCCACTAAATGAAATTGAGAGTTGTTTGTATTCATGTATGTTTGTCTTTGTCACGGTGTGACCGATAAAAAAATTGAGCAAACCATCGACGATGGTGCTACTACCATGCGCGAGCTAACTAAAGAGCTTAAAGTGGGCAGCCAGTGCGGTAAGTGTTGTTGCTGTACTAAAAAGATCCTCAATCGTAAACTGATTCAAATTGCAGATATAACCGATCAAGTGGCTTAATAGTAATCTATGTAATTGCCCCTATCTAAACGAATTGGTTTAACATTTAAAAATTAAACATAAAAAAAGCAGCCTTAGCTGCTTTTTTTGTATTTATAACTTTAACTTACAGTTGCGATTGTAAGTAGTTTTCAAGCCCAGTATTTTTGATCAGTAGTTGCTGTGTTTCTAGCCAATCAATTTGTTCTTCTTGCTCATTTAAAATGTTATCGAGCGCTTCACGGCTAATGTAATCTTTTTTACTTTCAGCTAGTTTAATGGAAGCACGAAGCTCATCTACTGTATCAAGTTCAAAGCTCATGTTAGCGGCAATCATTTCTTCGCTGTTTTCGCCAATGCGTAAGCGTCCTAAATCTTGAAGGTTCGGCAGGCCTTCTAAAAATAAAATACGCTCAATTAAACGATCGGCGTTTTTCATTTTTTGTATTGATACTTTGTAATCAGCTTTGTCTAGTTTACTAAAACCAAAATCTTTAAACATGCGTGCATGTAAAAAGTATTGGTTAATACCCACAAGCTCATTAGCAAGTACTTTATTTAGTGCTGCAATAACGTCTTTATCGCCTTTCATAATATAAGTCCTTATTCGCCCATTTGAGCTTGGTGATAGTTTTGAGTGCCAATTTTGTCAATTAGACCTAGTTGTTGTTCTAACCAGTAAACATGATCTTCTTCGGTATCAAATAATAGCTTTTCTAGAATTTCACGAGATTGATAATCTTGCTGCTGTTCACAGATGGCAATAACGTCTTTAACACACTCAACCACTTCAAGTTCTAAGGTTAAGTCGTTTTGCATCATGCTTTTTACATCGTTACCAATTAACAGGTCACGACGTTTGGTCATGTTTGGTACGCCTTCTAAAAAAAGAATACGCTTGATTAGCCAGTCAGCGTGGTCTTTTTCTTCTTCCATTTCATGGTTAAGACGCTCATAAAGTTTGTTTAAGCCCCAATCGTCGTACATACGAGAATGAATAAAATACTGGTCAATAGCAGCTAATTCGTTAGCTAACAATGTATTGAAGGCGTCGATTACTTTTTGATTACCTTTCATAGCGCTTATCCTAAAAATTCTAATTGTGGCTAGTCTAGTATATAGGCACAGAATTGCAAGTAATTTACTTATAAATCATATGGTTAATATTGAGTTTGATTCTCGTTTAAGTTTACATTGCTGGTTGATAAATGGACAAGTTGTTATTTGTATTTTAGATCAGCAAGTTAGTTGAGGGGATAAGCGCGTTCATACCGTAAAAGTATGAACGCGTAAGTGATCAAAATTGATAAGTAACACCCACTGTGGCCGTTGTACCTAAACCTTTAATGTTGTATCCACCATAGGTGTAAGATTGCGCACGGGCAGGGAAGTAGTCTTGGTTAAATAGGTTTTCTATCCCGATAAAACCTTGCCAACTATCTGCAAACTGATACTGACCACTTAAATTAAGCACAGTGTAGTTATCGACAGGTCCCTGATCGCCAACATATTTACCATTTTCATTAGGCTCAAAGCGCTTTCTATCACCCACATACAGGTAACTTAATGTTAATGATAGGGTATCCGTAGGTTGCCAGTTAAGATTGGCTGTGGCTTTTGGTGGGCTGATTTGCTTAGAGCCTAAGTATATATCTGCTTCAGTATTTTCACCTTCTACATAACTATACGTTGCTAGTAATTTAAGAGATGGGTTTATGGTGTAGTCTACTAAGGCTTCATAACCCCAAATTTCTTGAGGTGCTCTAACCGGTTCATAAACACCGGTTACTTCATTAAATTTGTTTGTAGTGCCAAGCTCAGAGGTGCTTCGATATGCTGCGACTTCTAAACGAACTGCATCAAATTGAGAATTAAAACCAATTTCATAATTATCGATAATTGAAGCCTGTGTTTGAATAAGGCCTATATCATTTACTGTGGCAGAGCGAAGTAGGCGGCCAATATCTGATATATCAGATCCCTGTGAGTAGTTTAAAAAGGGGCTGAATTTTTCATTTAGATTGTATTTAATGCCCACGTTATAGGTCGTAGCATTGTAATCAACCGTGTCGCCTTTTACGCTAATTGGCACAGAGCATTGCGTGGCCGTTTTACATAATTTAAGCGTGCGATAATCATCTACGCTAAGGTCGATATTTTCTTTGCGTACACCGGCCTTTATTATTAAGTCATTAGCAATAACCCACTTAGTTTGTAAAAAGCCCGCGACACTTTTCATGTCCATTTCTGGCACCCAAACACGGCCATCGACCAGCGGTTGTGCAGTTACATCATTTAACGCATCAATTCCGTAAATAAATGACGCTTCAACTGAGTCAAAGTCTACCTGGGTATTAAAAGTTGCTCTGGCGCCTTTTTTTTCTGAACTGATAACAGATTGACCACCTTGATAATTCTCATCAGGATTGGCAAGGTTTGGAGAGAAGAAAAACACATTTTCTATATCTTGCGTATAAAGGTCTAACGTCATTTGTGTGTTTTCAAGCAGTGCGTAGTCGGTGTATTTTAAGGTTATATTTTCGTTGCCTTCTGGCCCTTGTGGTTTACCTTGTTTTTGTAATTCTGACGGAACATGAATGGCGTAGGTTTTTTCTCCTAGGCTCATATCACCAATAACATCGCCTAAGTCGGTTTTTTGTTGTGAACTGAAGTAGTTATAACTAAATTGGAGTTGCTTTTCATCATCAAAGTCATAGCCAAGTTTAGTGAAGTAATTTTGTGTAACGGCATCAGATAAACCATATTGTAAACCGAGAATATCGCCTTGCGAATCACGTTGTACACCGTTTTCTTCATAGCTTGCAGTTACTAAGTAGCTAAATTTATCTGCACGACCATTCAATGCTGCAGATACCCTTGCGCCAGCGCTTTCTTCGAGTTTTACCGCACTAAAACGACTCGATAAGCTTATTTCACCTTGGGTTTGGCCATCGCTTTTTGCTTGTTTAGTAATATAGTTAATAATTCCGCCTGATGCGCCGTTACCATAAATCGACGTTGCTCCTTTAATGACCTCTATTCGACCTATTGCGCTTGGATCTAAGGTTTTTACCCCTAATGATCCGTTACGCAGTGGCGTTGACTGTGGCACGCCATCAATCATGATCAGTGGGGCACGCCCGCGTAGAGTTTGTCCTGAATTACTTGAGCTTCCAGTATCTGGAGCAAGGCCAGGAACCATTTGTGCTAAAAGGCTTTGTAATTCTGGATTAACTTTTAAATGCGCTTCTATTTGCTTTTGACTAATAATAGTTATGGAAGCAGGGACCTCATCAATACTTTCAAAAACACGACTACCCGAAACAATAACGTGCTCCATTTCTGTTTGATTTAAATTTCTTTGGATCGTTGATTCGTCTGCAATACTGGCGCCACTGACTATTAATGCTATTAAGCTCAGAGATGTTTTAAACATGCGGGTCCTTCGTTTGAATGGTTTTAGTTGTATTAATGATGGGCGCAATATTAAGAGTAATTTAAAGTAAACGCAAGGTTAATGATAATTGTTTTTATTTGCATGAATGCTATTGCAAGCTATAGGGGGTCAAATATAACGTTGCGTTAAAATAGATGCTCGTAACGGCAGTTGATTATTGTTAGCAGGCCTTCTGCGTTTTGTTGCACAAGGCATAAAAATAAAGATGCGATTAGCTTTAATTACAAAGTAATTTGTATAATCAAACTAAGCTGAACAACACTCAATTACGCAGTGTTCAATTGCAAATTCATCATGTAAATAGTGTTTTATGGCATTAAGCTCAATAGGGGTATCTGTTTGCATCACAATTTCACAGTGAGTGGTAGTATCGTCCAGTTGCCACGCTTTTATTGATTTTATTTGCGTAATAGCAAACTGTTGTAGTAATTTTTTGCTTATAAGTTGTTGATCAAAATCAATGGGTGCTGCTTGCATTAAAATGCTGCAGCTGGCTTTAAGTAATAACACGCCGTGATAAATAACGTACAGTGATATTAAAATGGTCGCTATTAAATCAACTACATACCACTGGTATAAAATGATTAAAGTACCGGCAATAATAACGACTATTGATGCCATTGCATCAGACACATTATGAATAAACGCCGCCTTTATATTCATATTGTTTTTAGCGCCAGCTTTAAAGGTTAATAACGCAGTGACTAAATCAATGAGTAGCGCAAAGGCAGCAACCCACACAATAATCCAACCGTTAATTGGTTGGGGGTTTAAATAACCATTTATGGCTTCAAAAATTAAATAACCACCGATCAGTATTAACGTAGTGCTATTAAAAAGGGTTGCTAGTATCTCTGCACGTTTGTAGCCAAAATGATGGGTTGTATCAGCCTGTTTATTGCCAATTTTTCGGGCAACGAGGGCAATAAAAATAGAGGCCGCATCACTTAGGTTATGTAATGCATCGGCAATTAATGAAAGGCTGCCAGAAAATACGCCACCAACAACTTGCACTGCAGTCAGTAAAACATTTATAAATACGGCAAGGGTGAGCTGTTTATCGCTTTGGTTATCATCAACGTGACTGTGTGAGTGACCATGACCCATTTTAGTTAAACTCCCTTATTGCTTTACTTTTTACTCATAATGACAACTTTTTACCATTTATAAAAGCGCTGTTTTAATTTGTTTTTTAGATATCGTAATGGCTAAATTTAAATAAGCCCGTGATAGTTACGTATTGAATATAAAAACGATATGCTAGGGTATAAATAAATGTATTAATGGCTTAAGTTATCATAATTATTTAGGCACTTTTTATTTTAAATTTAATAGGCATAAAAGTCGTTTTGAAGGGTTAATAACAATGAACACAGCAATAGAAATTCGCGATGCACAGCCAAGTGATGCAAAAACAATTCTGCATTTTATTAATGAGCTTGCCATTTACGAAAAAGAGCCTGATGCAGTTAAAACAGATGAACAAGCAATTTTAGATACACTGTTTTGCGACGGCGCAACAGCGCACAGTTTAATTTGTTTACAAGATGATGAACCGATTGGTTTTGCGGTGTATTTTTACAACTACTCTACTTGGTTAGGTAAAAATGGTCTCTATTTAGAAGATTTATATGTTAGCCCAGATAGCCGTGGAAATGGTGCCGGTAAAGCTATCATGAAAGAGCTGGCAAACAGAGCAATAAGCAAAGACTGTGGCCGCTTTGAGTGGGTAGTGCTTGATTGGAATAAACCCGCGATTGATTTTTATAATAGCATGGGCGCTGAGCCACAGAATGAATGGATTATATATCGTTTAACGGGCCAAGCATTGATTGATTTTGCAAACAAAGATTAGGGTCTGTTGACCTTTTAAGGTTAAATTTGCAGCAGTCTGTTTGGTATTTAGGCAAGGCAGCGCCTATGTGGTGTGGTTATTCCCCATAAATAGGCGATAACGCAGCATCAATGCCAAACATGCGCTGCCCGAAGGGTTCTGCCTAGGGGCAATTTACTCTTTGTTGCTCGGTTTTTACTTAGCCCACTAGGTTACAAACCTCGCGCCGCGATTAAACCGCCCCTATTTTGAACAAATTTTAATCCGCAAAGGTTAACAGACCCTAGTGCCGAATATGGCCAGTAATATACCTAGTTTTTGTTAAGCTAAGCGCTACATAACTTATAAGAGCAATTTATGGTTAATCAGCATTGGCAAAAAGCGCGTCAGAGCCGCGATGCGCGTTTTGATGGGCTTTTTTATGTAGCGGTAAAAACCACAGGTATTTATTGTCGGCCAATTTGCCCCGCGCCCACTGCGCATGAAAAAAATGTAACCTACTATCAGTTTGCGCACTCTGCAGCGCAAGCAGGGTTTAGACCTTGTATTCGTTGCAGGCCCGATAGCGCACCAGGTAGTGCTGCTTGGCTGGGATCACAAACCACAGCATTGCGTGCTAAGCAGTTAATTGATCAATTTAACGAGTGCGATTGTGAAGTTCTTGCTGCGCGTTTAGGAATAAGCAGCCGCTATTTAAGGCGGCTTTTTTCTCAATATTTTGGTCTTTCAGTAACTCAATATCGGCTATTTAACCAATGCCATTTTGCAAAAAAATTGATTCAAGAAACCAGCTTGCCGCTTACCGAGATAGCGTTTGCCTCCGGCTTTAAAAGTGTACGACGATTCAATGATGCTTTTTTAAAACAACTTAATATCGCGCCCTCAGCGCTTAGAACTACCAGGCACTCAACTGATCTTGGGCTCACCTTAATTATGCCTTTTCGTCCGCCGTATAACTGGCAAGCATTGCATGGGTTTTTAGCAAAACGACTTATAGAGCCAATAGAGTGGTTAACGCCAACCAGTTATGGGCGTACCTTTACTTATAAATCGTGTAGAGGCCACTTTAATGCTGAATTTATTGCAGATAAACATCATTTTCGGGTGCAAATTGATATAGATAATACGCAATATTTACAGCCAGTTATTAACAACATTCGCCGTGTACTTGATTTAGATGCAGATACTTATTTAATTGAGGCGCATTTAAGCGAACACATTAATAATGCATTTCCACTTACTAAAGGTCTAAGGTTACCGGGTATTTGGTCAACCTTTGAAGCGGGTATTCGCGCTGTGTTAGGTCAGCAGGTGAGTGTAACTGCGGCGCATAATTTAGTGACTCAATTAGTGCAACAGCTTGCAGAGCAGCAAGAGGAAAATGTGTACTTTCCAGCACCTGAAGTAGTGGCAGGTAGTGATTTTGCTTTTTTTAAAATGCCGCAGGCACGTAAAAATGCACTGCATAATCTCGCTGAATTTTGTGCTATTCACCCCAAGGAGGATGATTTAGACCAATGGCTTACTTTAAAAGGAATTGGCCCTTGGACGGTTAATTACGCAAAACTGCGTGGTCAAAGCCAACCGGATATTTTACTTGATGGTGATTTAGGAGTTAAAAAAGCCCAAGCGGCAGCAAGCTCTTTTGAACCTAAGCATTGCGCACCATTTCGATCTTACTTAACTTTTCAACTTTGGCAGCAATTATGATAGTGCAAACCAGTTTACCCAGCCCGATTGACGATATTATTATCCAGGCAACTGAAAATGGTATTAGTTATGTGGGGTTTTATCCACCGACCAGTTATATCAGTACGCCTTTAAATAAGGTGACTAATTCGCATGTTTTAACTTGTGTGGCGCAGCTTAATGAGTACTTTGCTCATACGCGTACCGAGTTTGACTTAGAGCTTGATACTGGCGGCACACCATTTCAGCAAAGCGTATGGCAGGCATTACAAAGCGTACCGTTTGCTACAGTGGCAACCTATAAAGACATAGCCATACAATTAAATAACCCTAAAGCAGTGAGGGCGGTAGGGGCTGCAAATGGTAAAAACCCAATTAGTATTATTGTGCCGTGTCACCGCATCATTGGCGCAAATAATAAGCTTACAGGCTATGCTGGTGGTTTAGAGCGTAAGCAATGGTTACTAGAACATGAAGCAAAATAAATAAAATAGCGTTTCCAAATTTGTATTCTCAGAACTTTAGGGTAGCATAAGCGCACTTTTTATTTGAAGGCACGGCCATGGCGCAATTATACTTTTACTACTCTGCAATGAATGCAGGTAAATCAACCACTTTATTACAATCAGCGTTTAATTATAAAGAGCGCGGTATGGAGCCGGTGATCCTCACCGCTGCCATTGACGATAGAGCCGGTGTTGGCAAAGTATCCTCTCGTATAGGCCTTCAAGCAGATGCACATATTTATGATGCTGACAAAGACGTGTATGAGCTTATCAAGCTACTTAATAGCGATAAGAAGCGCCACTGTGTACTCGTGGATGAATGTCAGTTCTTATCTAAAGATCAAGTTATGCAGTTAACCGATGTAGTCGATGAATTAGGTATTCCCGTATTATGTTACGGCTTAAGAAACGACTTTAGAGGTGAGCTATTTAGCGGCTCGCAATATTTACTTGCCTGGGCTGATAAGTTAATAGAACTTAAAACGGTGTGTCATTGTGGCCGTAAAGCAAATCACGTATTACGTACCGATGAAAATGGCGAGGCTATTGCCGATGGTAACCAAGTAGAAATTGGCGGCAACGACCGTTATGAATCGGTGTGCCGCAAACATTATAAAGCCGCGTTAAATATGGGCCGTTAAGGCTTTAATAAAGGTATCTATATCCGCTTTGGTAATACCTAAATGGGTTACTAGCCTAAGTTGCTTACTTGGGCTAAACACAATGCCCTGTGCTTTTAAATCGGCTGCTAGCTTTGTGATGTTTATGCTGTTATCAAACGTAGCGTAAACCATATTTGTGGTATTACTCATATTTACGTTAAAGCCTGCCACGTTATTTAACTGCTTTGCTAAATAACGCGCGTTAGCGTGGTCATCGACTAAACGTTGCGTGTTATTTTCTAAGGCATATTGCCCCGCAGCAGCTAATATACCGGCTTGACGCATACCGCCGCCAAGCACTTTTCGCCAGCGTCTTGCTTTGGCTATCAATGCTGTTGAACCAAGCAATAATGAACCAACAGGTGCACCTAACCCTTTTGATAAACAAATAGACACAGAGTCAAAATGTTGGGTTATTTCTTTAATATCAACCCCAAGCTCGGCAGCGGCATTAAAAGCGCGGGCGCCATCTAAATGCAGTGCCAAATTATGTTGGTTAACAAATTCACGTGCTTTGAGTAAATAATCAATACCGAGTACTTTACCACCTATGGTGTTTTCAAGGCTTAACAGGCGTGTTTTTGCAAAGTGGCTATCATCGGGTTTAATTGCTGCAGCAATTTTAGTAAAACATAGACTACCATCGGCTTCATTTTCAATAGGCTGTGGCTGAATAGAGCCTAAAACGGCAGCGCCACCGCCTTCAAACTTGTAGTTATGAGCATTTTGGCCACATATATACTCGTCGCCGCGTTCACAATGGGCCATTAATGCAAGCAGATTTGTTTGTGTGCCTGAGCTACAAAAAAGTGCATCTTGCACATTAAAACGTAATCGAGCATAAGCTTCTAATTGGTTTACACTTTCATCATCACCGTACACATCATCGCCAACGGGGGCATGATACATAATATCCCGCATTTTGCTGCACGGTTTTGTTACTGTATCTGAGCGAAAATCTATCATGGGGTGTCCTTAAGTGGCTTTATACTAATTCTTCACAAATTTGTTCTCGGGTGGCTTTATCAAAATAGCTCCATGCAATAAAGCGACTGACTTTTTGTCCTTGTGCCATTTCAACAATTTTAAATTCACTAATAGGCTGTTGTTTTAGCTGTGCTTCTAAGGCTGCTAGAGTTTCTTTTTTAGAAACCAACGAGGTAAACCAAATTACTTGGTCACTGTGATCCCTGCTTTCTTTGATCATAGTAGAAATAAAGGCCAGCTCACCACCTTCACACCACAGCTCATTACTTTGTCCGCCAAAATTAAGTGCTTGCGAAGGCGCTTTGCCTAAGTTTTTCCATTTACGTTCACTGCCTTTATTGGCTTCTTCTGCACTGGCGTGAAATGGTGGGTTACACATCGTTAAATGATACAAATCTTTCGCATTAACCACCCCTTTAAAAATATGCTCGGGATTTTTTTGTTGTTTAAGCGTTATTTTTAAATCATTAAACTGAGCGAGCTGCTTGGCTATTTTTATTGCTGCAGAGTCTATGTCGCTGCCAGTAAAGTGCCATTGGTATTCGCTATTGCCCGTTAGCGGGTAAACTAAGTTAGCGCCAGTGCCTATATCAAGCACTTTAATTTGTCGGCCAGTGGGAATAATCTGCTGATTATCTTCGCTGAGTAAGTCAGCTAAGTAATGAATATAATCTACTCTACCTGGAATAGGTGGGCATAAGTTGTTCTCAGGAATGTCCCAAAAGTTAATGTTGTAATGACTTTTTAATAGCGCCTGATTCAAGGTTTTTACAGCTAAGTTATTACTAAAATCAATACTTTGATTACCTGCTGGAGTCGTAATTAAAAAAGCAGTTAACGAAGGGGTTTGCGAGGTAAGCAAATTAAAATCGTAACCATTTTTGTGTTGATTGCGCGGATGTAATTTAGAACGAGTTGATTTTGCTTTCATGAGGCTTTTTTAACAACAGGAATAAAAGCCAATAGTAACAAATACAGACAAAAAAAGTGCATAATTTTCCCTTTGGCTTACCAGTCATTACTGGTAGGATGAGTTGTTAGCAATTATAAGGAATTCGCTTTGGCAGTTACTCAAGAGTCTGTTTTTATTAAATTAGGTGACCATCAAACACTGCATTTGCGCCGTATCGCCAACCAGCAGCAAAGTGGGCCTGTGGTGTTATTAATTCATGGTGCGGTAGAAAATGGCAAAATATTTTACACTCATAGCAATAAAGGGTTAGCGCCTTTTTTAGCTGAACAAGGGTATTGTTGCTACGTAGCTGATTTACGCGGGCGTGGTGAAAGTAAGCCAGCTATTTGTAAGCAAGCACGGTATGGACAAACTGAGGCGATTGTTGAAGATATTCCGGCATTTATTGAAAAAATTGAACAGTTAGAGAGTAAAAAACCTGACTTTTTAGTTGCTCATTCTTGGGGTGGGGTGTTGCTTAATAGCGTGTTTGCTCGCTTTCCTGAGCTGATAAACGATGTAAAAGCGTGTGCCTATTTTGGTTCAAAGCGTTCGCTATTTAATAACCACCCTAAAAAGTTATTTCAGGCCAATTTGATTTGGTATTTTATGGCACCAATTTTAGCGAAAAAACACGGTTATTTACCGGCAAAACGCTTAAAGTGGGGCAGTGATGATGAAACTCAAAAGTCGCACTATCAAAGTATGCAGTGGGCTAAGCAAAATCCGTGGATAGACAGTGATGACGGCTTTGACTACGCTAAAACATTAGCAAATCTTACGCTTCCTCCAACGTTACATATTGCTGCAGTAAAAGATAAAGCATTGGCGCAGCCTATCGATATTCAAAAGTTTATTGATGAATCAGGTACTGGGGTGCAAAAAATGCAAATATATGGTCGCCGCTTTGGGCACAAAGTAGATTACGACCATATTAATATGCTTACTCACCCACAGGCACGCCAAGAGCAGTTTATGGATGTGCTTAATTGGTTTGAGGCAACGAGAGCAAACTAAGTAAAGGGGCTTCATAACGCTGCCATTTATCAAGGCTTTTGTTATTTACAGGTTGCCTGATGGCATGTTTACTGAGTGTTGTAACGGCGCTTTTATTTTTGTAAAAGTCTAAACAAGTGTGTTCAAATTCGCAGCCAGTATAACTCAATAGTGCGGTTAAATGTTCCTTGGGACTTTCAATTAACTGCTCATAACTTAAATTATAAATAGCTAAGCGGTTAAATTGCTGCCAATGGCTCATTAGTTTTTCATAAAGCTGATGGTACAAAGCAAATTCATTTAAATCACAAAAATAGGGTTCGTTTTCAGCAAAGTAATTAGTAAACACTGAAAATGCGGTTGCGTGAAAGTTGCGGGTCAGGTTAATAAACTTAGCATCTGGGAATAAAATATAAATTAACCCTAAGTTTTGGTAATTGCTAGGCAGTTTATTGATCACATATGTGCAGTTGCTCCCCGAAGAACTTAACGTATCTAAATAAATAGCTCTGGCTTGGTTAATTAACGGCGCTGTTAGTTTAGTTAAGCATTGAGGATAGCGTAACCCTGTTTTATGTTCTAAAAAAGCCACTACCTTATTGCTAATACTGGTGTCCTCTCCAAGCGTTGCCCATTGACTGTGCCCTGCTAACATTTGCTCGAGTAGAGTTGAACCGCTTCGTGGCATACCAATAATAAACACGGGTGTGACAGGGTACTGTTTGTTCAGTTTTGCTAAATTGAGCACACTCTCATTGTTATATTCAATAAGTTGGTCATAAAACTCAATTAAATCTTCAGTATTAAATTCACTGAGTTTACGTTGTTGCTGATTGGCAATCACAAAATAGTTAAACGCTTGATCAGTATCGTCTAACTTGTCGTAACTTTTAGCTAAAGCATAGTAGCAGACCATTTTTAAGTGTAGGTTATTTGTTTGAGTTAAAAAGTGGTGTAACTGATCGATGTAATTATTTGCTTTATTAAAACGCCCTAATTGTACCAATTCAAATAAAACATAAGCCGTAACCGGTGCTATTCCAAGCTTTAATGCTTCCTCAAGCGTTGACTGTGCTTTATCGAGCTCGCCAAAGGTTAAATAGTGCTGAGCTAAATAATAATGGGTGTCTGGGTTGTGTGCGGCAATGCTTGTTGCGTATTCGAGTACTTTTTGCGCATCTTCAGGGGAGTTGACCGCATTAAATGCATCACTTAATGCATACAAAGGTTCCAATACATAAGGGAGGTGCTGACACGCTCGTTGTAGTATATACACAGCGGCATCAAATTGTTCTAAACGCAGCGCCACCTTACCTAGGCCAAACAGGGCATCACCATTATCAGGCTCTGCTTGTAAAAGCGTTTTGTAATGAAACTCAGCTTCTCTAAGCTTGTTTTGTGCTAATAATTCATTCGCTTTTTTTAGTAACATAATTCAAACAATATTCTTTTTATTAACTATAACCCTAAAACAGCAAAATAAGCGAGAGTAAGGTTATTATTTGAGGCCAATAAAAAGGCGAAATGCATCACACATTTCGCCTTTGTTTATTGTTAACACATTTTAGAAAGTATAGGTTGCTTTAGCGTAGTAAAAGCCACCATTAATTCCGTATGGAGATGTTTCGTAGTACTTACCACCCCAGTTGTTATTTGGTGCCACTGTGAAATCAAGTTTCTCTGCTTCTTGATCCAGTAAGTTTTGTGCACCTAATGAGAAGCTAATTGAGTCATTCATGAAGTAAGTGACTTCAACATCTAACGTCACAGCTGCGTCAGCCATTTTAGCTGTTTCATCATAATCTACGTGAACACCTTGGTACTCACCAAAGTAGTTAAGGCGAGAAAATGCTGAAAAGCTTTCCCATTGTTGTGCCCAGCTTAGTGTTGCACGGTGATTAGGTAAGTCATTTTCAAGACGACTTACTTTAAATGCACCAGTTATATCACTTGAGCGTGTTACTTCTGTTTCATTCCAGTTGTACGCTAAGCTAAATGTAGAGCTACCACTGAACAATTCAGCTGAGTAGTTAGCAACTAAATCAACACCTTGTGTAGTGGTATCAAAGTCATTAGTAAAGAAACTAACTTGCGCAAGGTTTTGTACGTTAGGTACGCCCGCAGCTTCAAGGGTGTCTTTATCTGCTTGGCTAAGTTCAATTTTATCTGATTGGCTAATACGGTCATCTACTTGGATGTTGTAGTAATCAACCGTTAAGAATAAATCGCCAATAGTATACACCGCACCAAAGGTGTAGCTTTGTGATTCTTCAGGCTCAAGTTCAGTACCGCCTAATTGAATAGCAATTGGGTTTGTAGGTGGTAACAAGGCTGAATCTACCAGTACACCACTGCTTAAGTTAGTTTGTACGTTACTAACATTCGCTTGACCTACCGTAGGTGCACGGAAACCGGTGCTAATTGAACCACGGATATTTAAATCTTCAGTAAGGTGGTATTGACCCATTAACTTATAGTTAGTGGTTGAGCCAAAGGTATCGTAGTCTTCGTAGCGAAGCGCTAAGCCCATTAAAAACTCTTCAGTAAATGGCGCTTCAATATCAATATAAGCGGCGTAGTTACGACGGTCATATTCGCCTGCATCTGATGGTTTAAACCCAGGGAAACCGTTAGAACCAATACCAAAACCTTGATCAGTTAATGGACCGGCAATAAACGAAGCTTCATCGCCTGCTACTACGGTAAAGGTTTCTTCATGCCATTCTAGACCACCGGCAATGTTTACATCGTAAGCTAAGTCAAAGTCAAAACCCTTTGAAATATCAAAATTAAAGTTTTTCTCTAATTGTTCATATTTACCTGGGCTAAAATCACGCGGGCTATCTGGACCCAATGATGCATTGATTGTGTCGTATATAAAGTAGCGAGATTCGTTATACCCTACCGTACCGCTTAAATCATAGTAAGCGCCTTCTAAAAAGCCGCCAGTAAACTCACCTTTAGTACCAATAGTAAGTGACGTATCGGTTATATTACCACCAAAGTTTGGTGTAAAACCGCCCGGAAGCATTTCGTTAAATGCGAAACAATCAGGGTTGTTTGCTACACCATTAATGTAGTCAGGGTTATCAAGAACGTTGTCATCAATCATAATGGTTGGACAGTTACCGCTCATATCACCGGTTAAGTCACCAACAAGAAGTGTTTCGCCACCATCGTTTGAGTATGCACCAGGGCGAGTATGCGGGTTACGGTAATAAAAACCACCGCGTACATCACGCTCTGAGTAGTTACCAAACATATAAAATTGAGAGTCGTTAGTTAGCTCTAAACCAACATTACCAAAGATAGAGATGTCGTCATCTACCTCAGGTGCACCCCATACTTGGGTGATTGGGGCAATGTCTGGAACGCCTGCAGTATCAAGTGCTGTGGCATCGGCTCTTTGTACAGAACGGCTGGTCGCATCGGCTGTTTTGTACTGAAAACTTAAATTTGCAAAACCGCTATCGGTAAATGGTAAGCCCACATTACCTGAAATTTGGGTTGTATCACCGTCGCCTTCGTAATATTGACCTTTACGAACTTCAAACGATCCGCCTTCTGAGGCATCTTTAAGTTGGAAGTTTAAAACCCCTGCAATTGCATCAGAACCATATTGTGCAGCAGCACCATCACGCAGTACTTCTACTTGTTTTAGTGCAATACTTGGAATAACTGAAATATCGGCACCTTGAGCACCATCGTTTATACCACCACCTAAAAAGGCAATAACAGATGCGCGGTGACGGCGTTTACCGTTTAATAGAATGAGTGTACTGTCTGAAGGTAATCCGCGTAAATTTGCAGGGCGAACTAATGATGCAGCATCACTAATTGGCATTGAGTGAACGTTTAAAGAAGGAATAGCCCCTTTTAATAGCTCTAACATATCAGTATTACCTGATTTGCTAAGCTCTTCGCCACCGATAATATCGATAGGTACAGGTGAATCACCAATAGAGCGAGGCGCAGAGCGCGTACCAACTACGGCAATTTTTTCTACATTTTTGTTTACTTTAACTTCGGTTTGCTCTTCTTGAGCAATTGCTGAACCAGAAACAAACAAGCCTGCGGCTGTTGTTGCTAGAGCAAATTTGATCGCCTGTTGAAGCGCATTGCTTTTTAATTTCATTCTAAATATCCCCAGTTAGAATTGATTTGTATAGTCTATTTACTGACTTATTATTGTGGACATTTCACATTCAATGGGGAGCAAATATTGCTAACTCACTCCTAAAAGCTTAATTAATTAAGCGCACCTCCTGTGAGTCCTCGAAATAGACTATAGATAAAAAAACTAAAGAGGGCAATGGCTAATTAACTAGTATTTAACAAGTTGAAACAAATGGTTTATCTAAAAACAACGCAGGGTTAATCATAACTAGAGCGAGAAAAGGCGGTAAAAGCAGGCATTGATACATAATAACTATTTAAATAAGCTATTTTAGTTATTTTCTATTATTGAATTAAATTGACTTACTGTTGATATTTTCACTATGGTGTTTTTTCCATGCAGCCAGCTTTTCTTTATATTCATCCCACACGCAAGGGCAGCAGCTTCCGCCGCCACAGCATTCATCAGATTTTGGTCTTTCGGGTTTAGTACTAGGGATGTTTTTTTGCATTTTTTATTACAAAAGTGGAAAAAAGGACGCTTAGAATAAATGATTGAATAAAGCGTGTAAATTATTCTTTGTGAACTTAGAGTGCTGTGTGAGAATACAGGCTATGCGATTATATAAAGTCATTCATCGTGCACCCTGGCGGGTTGCTAAAATAAGTAAAAAGCGACAACAACTACGCTTTCGTCGTGCTATGGTCGCGCTTAAAATAGCCCTTGCTCAGGAAAAGCAAGAAACCAAAGAAATGCTAATAACTTATAGGCGTTATACCCAAGGGCAAACAAACAAAGCAGAGCTAAAACGCGCCAACGAGCAGTTTGTTGATATATTAAAAGGATTGGGGCTAGGCGTGTTTGCGTTATTACCGTTTGCACCATTAACTATTCCATTGGTTGTTAAACTAGGGCAGTTAGTGGGCGTTGATGTATTGCCGAGTTCTTTTAGTATGAATAAGCCTATTAAAGAAATTGATCAACAAATTGCTCAACAAAACCAACAGCAAGACTCAACCCCCCCCGAAAAGAAGTGAGCTAGTAGAACATAATTAGCTATACCTTTTAACAGTGCTTATTGTTATGCTAAGGCATCATTTTCTATTATGTGAGTCATTAATGAGCGCTTTACTTCGTCATACCTCTTCAGGAATTCCTCTATCTTTTATTGTTAAAAATGAATTAATAGACTGGCTTACTCAGCAACCAAGCTTTGTGCAGCAGTGGCTTGTAAATACCGATTTTGAAAAGTCTGGACTGGCGTTAATACCAAACTCAGAAACCGGTGAATTAAGCCACGTATTTTGCATTATGCAACGAGCCGATGATTTTTGGGCCGCAGGCGATCTCGCAAGTAAATTACCTAAAGGCTGCTATCAAATTCAAGGCGATAAATCTTTAGTTTCTCAACTTGCTTTAGGTTTTGTGTTAGGTGGTTATGAGTTCAGTGAGTACAAGCAAAAAGCCACAGCGAAAGCTCAGCTTGGCATTGCTGATAAAACATTATACGAACAATTAAAACAACAGGCTGATGCAATTAATCTTGCCCGTGACTTAGTAAATACCCCCGCTGCCGATATGATGCCGCAGCACTTATCGCAAGTTATGAGCGATTTAGCTGATACATTTGACGGTGAGTTTACCCAATGGGTAGGCGATGAGTTACTAGAGCAAAATTACCCAACTATTCATATGGTAGGACGTGCAAGTGAAAACAAACCACGGTTACTCGATTTAAAGTGGGGGGCGGTTGATGCGCCTCAGATTACGTTAGTTGGTAAAGGTGTATGTTTTGACTCAGGTGGGCTGGATTTAAAACCAAGTTCAGGCATGCGCAACATGAAAAAAGACATGGGTGGGGCAGCGCACGTTATTGCCTTGGCTCAATTAATTATGGCTGCTAACTTACCAATACGCCTTCGCGTGTTAGTCCCTGCGGTTGAAAATGCTGTTTCGCGCAATGCATTTCGCCCTGGCGATGTAGTAAAAACTCGTAAAGGTATTATGGTTGAAATAGATAATACTGATGCAGAAGGGCGACTAGTACTGTGTGATGCGTTAAGCGAAGCACAAAACGATGATCCTGAATTAATCATTGACTTTGCTACCTTAACTGGTGCGTGCCGTGTTGCTTTAGGGACAGAACTGCCAGGCTTTTTCTCAACGGAACGTGATGTAGCTAATGCGATTATGGACTCGGGGATGCAAGTTAATGACCCTGTATGGCAATTACCGTTATTTGAGCAATACAGACCATTTTTGAAAAGCGATGTGGCTGATATGACTAACTGCTCAAGCACGCCATTTGGTGGTGCAATAACCGCTGCACTTTATTTAAAAGAGTTTGTAGAGCCAAATACACCATGGGTTCACTTTGATGTAATGGCATGGAACTTACGAGCATTACCAGGGCGCCCAGCAGGTGGTGAAGCTCTGGGTGTTCGTGCAGTATTTACTTACCTACAAAATCGATTTAACTAACCTAACTAGGGTTAACTAAATCAAACATATCTTGCCTTGAGTTATTTGATGTTAAAGCGCATATAACTCAAGGGGTAAACCATCTGGATCGGCAAAAAAGGTGAATTTTTTGCCGGTTATTTCATCTTCTCTTATTTCTTCTACGTCGATTCCATGCGACTTTAAGTACGTTTTACTGTTTTCTACACTACTAACCTTAAATGCTAAATGTCTAAGTCCTTGTGCTTCGGGATAGCTTGGTCTACTTGGCGCATCTTTAAACGAAAATAATTCTAACTGACTACCATCTGGTAAAGCTAAATCGAGCTTATAAGACTTTCGCTCTGCTCGATAATGCTCATTGATAATTGTAAGTTTTAATATTTCACTATAAAAATGTTTAGAGCGAGGGTAATTACTGCAAATAATGGCTACATGATGAATGCCTAATAGCTGCATATAAATTTTCCTTAAAAAGCAAAAAGCGCACTGAAAGCAGTGCGCTGTTTATAAATACATATTTGCTTGGTGTAATATTAGCTTTTAGCTAGGCTCTGCGTCTTTACAGGCTTTTACAGCTGGTGCAACAAGCTCTAAACCTGTTTTATCACACGGTGGAAGTTTAGCATCGCTAACAGCAATGGGTGTTACTCGCTCGCCCCATTTGATATAGCTTGCCGCCCACGTTAGGCCTGCTCCAAATGCAGCCGACATAATATTGGCATGCGGCTTAATTAAACCTTGCTCAACGGCCTCACACAGCGCAATGGCAATCGTTGCAGCAGAGGTATTACCGTATTCGCCAATGTTTACCATTACTTTGCTGTCTTCAACCTTTAAACGGTGTTGAATTGCTTGAATAATGCGTAAGTTAGCTTGATGCGGAACTAGTACATCGATATCGTCTAACTTGAGGTTGGCTTGTTCAAGCACATCGTCACAGGCTTCACTCATGCCTTTAACGGCACGTTTAAATATTTCACGCCCTTCAAATAAAAGGTCTGATGGGCCAATTGGCTCATATTTATTTAAATCACTGCCAAAATTAGTAATGTGTAAAATATCACGATCTTCGCTGTCACAGCCGGTTTTAGTCCCTAGTAATCCAGCAGGTGTTTCTGCTGCTTCAAGCACAACGGCACCGGCACCATCACCAAATAAAACGGCACTGTCGCGTCGTGCCCAGTTTACGTACCACGTCATGCGTTCAGCGGCAATAACTACGGCTTTTTTGATCATCCCAGCCTGTATTTGCGCTGTCGCAGCTTGTAAAGCATATAAAAAACCAGAACATGCTGCGTTAGTGTCCATGGCTGCAGCGCCTGTGGCACCTATATTTTTTTGTACTAATGAGGCGGTGTTTGCCACTACAGTTGACGGTGTGCATGTTGCTAAAATAACTAAATCGATATCTTTTGCATCTATGCCTGCACATGCAATGGCGTGCTTTGCAGCCACACTGGCAAGCTCGGCAGTACTAACATGGCTAACTCTGCGAGACTTAATACCGGTACGTGTGGTGATCCACTCATCGGTGGTATCTACAATTTCACTTATTTCGTCGTTGCTGATGCTGGCTGGTGGAATGCATTTACCCCAACCAGTGATATGTGCGTAAGGCATAGTGTGTTCTCTTAAAAGTGGTATGACGTGTTCGTCTAATGAATACGTTATAACAAAAATTAGCTGTTAACACTAGTTTATAGCATGGTTTGCATAGTAATTACTGCTATTTTACGGACTATTTGCTGCATTTTTGTTTAAAGGTAAGTGGCTTGTTTTTATTGTGTTAATCAAATGATTTTAATGATTCTGTGTGTTTTACACGATAGCTCATAGGCCTTATACACATATTAGAATACGAACGCTTTGTTGACTATATATGCTTGAGTGCGGCTGAGTGAGCAGCTAATATGAGGCGCATATTATGGAATCATTACTGTAAAAAGCATTATTTATAATGGATAACAAAGCAGTGTATATTCAAACAGGTGAACCTTATTGTGTTAATAAAAACCGACCCGGCTATTAGCCGATTATTAATGCTGCGCAGTGGTGCCATTGTTGTCCAGCTTATTGCGGTACTCAGTGTTTATTTTTTACTAGAACACCAAATTGCACTTATGCCGCTGTTAGGGGTTATTGCTGTTGAGGCGGTTTTTCAGTTAGCCAGTGTCTTTGCCTACCGACAGGTAAGCCAAGCAAAGCCCGCTGGTATGTTGATGCAACTGACCGCAGACGTGCTTTTTTTAACTATTTTGTTGTCTTTAAGCGGTGGCGCAACTAACGCATTTGTGTCGTTACTATTACTACCTATTATGATAGCCGCAATAACATTGGGTGCTCGAGGGCTTGCCTATATTGCTGTGTTGGCCATTGCCGCCTACAGTTTATTATTAATTAAAATGCCCGAACACAGTATGCACCAAATAAATATGAGCGGTCATTTTATTAGTATGTGGATTAATTTTGTTCTAAGTGCCTGTGTGATAGCCTTAGTTATAGGGGCTATGAACCGTGCTTTACAGCAGCGTGAGCGAACTATTTCGAAGGTTAGAGAAAAACAGCTGCGCAGTGAACAACTGGTTATCCTCGATGGCGCAGCGGCGCAAATTACTCATCAATTAGCAACACCGATTGCTAATTTACAATTATTGTTTGAAGAACTTTTAGAAGAGCATCCCAATAATGATGTCATTCAGCAAATGCGAATACCGCTGTCGCAGTGTCGCACTCAGCTGGATGATTTTAGAATGCTCTCAGTGCAGCTTCGTAATAAACAAACTCAAGTACCGATTGAGGCTAAGCAGCTGCAAGCAAAGTTGAATGATACCCTATTATTACACTACCCAGATCAGCAAATAATTTGGCTTAATGAGGCACCCGAAGCCACTTTACAAAGTGATGCTATGCTGTTTCCTGCAATTTTAAATTTATTACAAAATGCGGTTCTTGCTAATCAAAAACACGCTCAAATGCAATTAGAATTGAGTTGGCAACAGCCGGATGTACAAAGTATTGCTTTCGTTGTTCGGGACTTTGGCGCTGGTTTTTCACCCTCGCAATTAGCTGAATTAGGTGGGCAGCTCATGCCGAGCGAGCAAGGCATGGGAATAGCGGTTATGTTATCAAACGCCACCTTTGAGCGGTTAAACGGCTCGTTGACGGTATATAATCACCCCGAAGGCGGGGCGGTTGCAAAAGTAACTTTGCCACTATTAACAGCAGGGACAAAAGCATGAAGCTACTTATTATTGAGGATGATATCAATTTAGCAGCGACGTTGGCGCGGCGGTTAACTAAATACGGGTTTAATTGCGAGATCGCACATAATCACACTGATGCACTTCTAAAGGCTCGCCAGCAACAGCCTGACTGTATTTTATTAGATATGAAGCTGGCTGATGAGAATGGACTGACGCTGATTGCACCGCTGCGCCATTTACTCACACATGCTCATATTGTATTGCTGACTGGCTTTGCAAGTATAGCAACGGCGGTTGAGGCGATGCGCTTAGGCGCTAATGACTATTTGACCAAACCAGTTGATATGGCAAGTTTATTAAAAGCACTTAAGGTAGAGCTGGTAAGTACGACAGTAACCGAAATTTCTGAAGGGGTTATGTCGCCCGAGCGTCTAGAGTGGGAGCATATTCAGCATGTTTTACACAGTAATAACGGTAATGTATCAATGACTGCAAGGCAGCTAAATATGCATAGGCGGACACTGCAGCGTAAATTACAAAAAAAACCAGTGCAGCAATAATGCAAAACCAAAGAATTATTTTATTCGATGCGCAATGTAAGCTGTGTAGTGCATGGTGCAATTTTGTTATAGCTCACGATCCTAGCATAAAATTTAAATTGTGCAGCGTGCAATCGCCAGCAGGGCAAGCATTACTTGCTCAATTTGGTTTTTCGACCACCGATTTTACTTCGATGGTATATATAGAAGGACAAAAACCCTATACCCGAAGCCAAGCCGTTTTTCGTATATTCAGTCAATTAGGGTATCCGTGGAAGTTGCTTAGCGTATTTAAGTTATTACCGCGAAAAGTGACAGATTGGTTTTATAACAAAGTAGCTAAAAACCGTTATACATTATTTGGCAAATACCAATACTGTCGAATTCCTCATCAAAAAGATAAAGATCACTACTTATAGCCACACTTTTAGCAAGTGCTCGATCACTAAGGCTGTGCTAAAATCGCGGCGTTAGATTACTAGTAAATAGGTTTTAAGGGCTTTTTCATGGCAAATACAGCGCACGCACTGCATATTTTAGTGAAACACAAAGAAATTGCAGAAGATATCATTAAGCAATTAGGCAAAGGCGCAAAGTATCAAACCTTAGCTAAAAAGTATTCGTCATGCCCGTCGGGCAAAAAGGGCGGAGATTTAGGTGAGTTTAGACGCGGCCAAATGGTACCGCAGTTTGATAAAATCGCTTTTAGCGGCGCAATTTTAGAACCGCATTTAGTAAAAACAAAATTTGGCTGGCATGTTATTAAGGTGCTTTATCGTACTTAAATAACCTCATTTAGCCTTAAAATACAACCCCTTTATTAGTAGTTATACTGCAATTTAATTTGTCTGCTACAATGTTTGTCATTGAACCGCTCATTTTTATATGGGATTTATTTAAAAACGGCGTTGTTAGTCCATTCGATAGTAGGAGCTAAGAATGAAGCTATGCTTATTTTTCAGTCGTATTTTAATTTTATTGGGGTTGCTTTTTAGTTCAATTAATAATGCTTATAGTGCACAAGAAGATATAGTGCTTGTACTGGCAAAGCCAAATGCACCATTTACCCAAAAAAATAGCTATATCACAACCTTATTAAAAAAAGCTTTTGCAGAAGTGGGGACTACGTTAAGCTTTTCTTATACAGATAAGCCAATGAATAATAAGCGTATTTTAGAAAGTTTGAACAAGAATTCAGAGATAACTCTAGCTTGGTTAAGCTTGGCAGAATCTCAAACAAATAACCTTTTATATACAAGTTATCCAATTTACCGAGGCCTTCATGCGAAGCGTCTCCTGATGATTAAAAAAGACCGCTTAGCCGACTTTGCAAAAATAAATAGCTTAGAACAACTTAAACCGCTGATCGCGCTTCAGCAGCAAAGTTGGTCTGATTATTATGTGTTAAAGAAAAATGGATTAACTGTTAACGGAGAGCTTGATTACTTTGGAATGCTCAAAGCGTTAGATGAAGGCTTAGGAGATTACTTCCCTCGCTCAGTTACGGCAATTCAAGCCGAAATAAACAAATATTCACAATACGACTTTGTGATCGAACCAAACATAATGCTGCAATACACTAGTCAGTATTATTTTTATTCTAACAAAGAAAATAAACACATTATTGAGTTATTACAAAAAGGCCTTGATAAATTAGCGCAAAAAGGCGAGCTTAATGCGCTATATGAGCAATTTTATGGGTATATTGAGAAAGATAACCACCTTAAAAAACGGCTTGTATTCAAATTGAATAACTAATTACTACTTTTAAAGTAGGGTTTTTATTGCTGAGCCTCTTCTTCACTTATTTGCTTAAGTGCTTGAATAAATGACTCACTCGGCTGCCCACCAGTAAGAGCATACTTATCATTTATAATAAAAGTAGGCACTGAAGTAATACCCATTTGCTTAAAGTTATTTTGCTCTTCGCGAACCGCTTGTACGTATTTATCTGAGTGTAAAATATCGCGGGCTGTGTCTTTGTTAAGGCCGACTTTTTCTACCACATCTAGTAATGCATCTTCTTGATTTAAATATTTTAAATCGGTGAAGTGTGCTTCAAAAAACGCCAATTTTAACTCAGTTTGCTTGCCTTCTTCACGAGCCCACATTAGCAAGCGGTGTAGATCAAAGCTGTTGATCATGATGCGTTTACCGTCAAAATTAAAGGTAAAGCCAGCTCGTTCACCCGCATCCGCCATGTTTTGACGATTTCGCGCGCTTTCTTCTTCGGTTAAGCTGTATTTTTGCTGCAAATGCTCGTTTAAGTCTTGTCCTTCAAGTGGCATATCTGGATTAAGCTCAAATGGGTGCCATGTAATATCCGCACTCATTTCTTCTTTTAGCTCGGTCAATGCGGTTTCTAGGTTCTTGTAACCGATAATACACCATGGGCACATTACGTCTGAGACGATATCAATTTTTAAGTTTTTCATAGGGATCCTTGAAGGATTGCTTAGTAATAACAATGGATATTGGGATGAAGTCTACATTATCAATCATTGAACACAAAAAGAGCAGCGAAGGTGCTGCTCTTTTTACATATTAGCTGTTTAAACCAAATGGGTCGTCAATGCTGTAACTTGGCTGGGTAAACCAGCGCGGACCGTCATCTGTCATGTAAAAGTGATCTTCTAATCTCACCCCAAATTCATCTGGAATGACTAGCATAGGTTCGTTACTGAAACACATGCCTGTGGCAAGCGGGGTTTTATCACCCCCCACTAAATAAGGCCATTCGTGAATGTCTAAACCAATACCATGGCCTGTACGATGTGGGCAACCTGGTGTTTGATACTCAGGTCCTAAATTTTGTGCTGCTAAGTAGCTGCGAGCGGCTTGATCAACCGATTCACAGGTTTTGCCAAGGGCTGCTTGATTGAAAGCTGCTAATTGTGCCGCTTTTTCAAAATCCCAAAACAGGCGTTGTCGGCTGGTTGCTTCACCAAATACATAAGTACGCGTAATATCAGAAAGGTAATCGTGCACTTTACATCCAGTATCGATGAGCACCATGTCGCCTTTTTTCAAAATTTGTGGGTCTTTTACGCCATGTGGGAATGAGGTAGCAAGGCCAAATAATACAATACAGAAGTAATTGCCCGGTGCACCTACTTTTTGATGGGCTTTTTTTATAAATTCTTCGACTTCTACGGTGCTAATGCCTTCATAAAGCATGCTCGCTGTAGCCTGATGAACCGCTAAAGTCATATCCATGGCACATTGCATTAATGCTAATTCATTGGCTGATTTATGCATTCGACAATGTGCGGTTACAGGTTGTGCGTTAACTAGTTTTAACCCTGAACTGGCTTTATTGATACCATCAAAAATAAAAAACTGGGCGCTTTCATCAATACCAACGGTAGCAGTGTCGCTAATATTAAGCTGCTTAAGCACTTTAACGAATAGCTCAAACGGGCTTTCATGCTCTTGCCAGCCGTGTATTGGGCCATCAATAACCTTAAAGCCATTTAAAGAACCAATTTCAAAATGTGGAGCAATGTATTGCACATCACCTACGGCAGGTAAAATAGCGCCAACAAGTCGTTCACTGGCATACCATTTCATTCCGGTAAAATAGGTTAGGTTGGTACCTGCGTTTAAATAAATGGTATCAATGTTGTTCGCTTGCATATAAGCTTGCGCTTTGGCCATACGCGCTAAATACTCATCGGCCTGAATTGGCGTTACTGAGTGGGTCATATTACTTAAACTAGCAAGTGCTTGCTCGGGTGTGTGAGTACCAATACCAACTGTGGTCATACATTTCTCCTACAAAATTTTGCATAGTGTGTAGGTTTAACAGTTTAATTTCAAATTAATTGCGATTGGTAAGTAGCGCAGTGTGTGAATAAATAAAGAAATTAGCCTACCAATTTGGTAGGCTTGAGGTTATTTTTTTGCATAGGGTAAGCGATTAAGCTTGTTTGCCGTGTGGTAGCTATCTAATCCGGTTACTGCAACCGTATCAATGGCTTGTAAATCTAAAAAACCATCACTTTGGAGTGCTGATTCATCCACATATACATCCATTATTTCACCAATAACCAATTCGGTACCATTGACCGCTAAATGTTGGTTCTCAACAAATTTTACCGCGTATTTGAGTCGACTTTGCGCAACAAAGGGGGCGTTAAACTCGTTTAAGTATTCTTTAGTCAAGTTGGTTGCATCAAACTCGCACTCGTCTTTGCTATAGCGGGCAGAGGTTTGGTGTGCCTGCTGGTAAATATCACTATTTACTTGGTTTATAGTATAAACGCCCGTTTCTATAATATTTTCGAATGTATGCCTTGGTACACTGTGCGGGCGCATTATCATGCCTACTAGCGGCGGGTGTGCGCCCAAATGAATAACCGAACTAACAATGGCTAAATTGGTATTGCCTTGTTCATCTTGCGTGCCAATTAGGTTGGCACTTTTAAATCCTGACAGCGAATTTATAAAGTGTGTGCGTGTGTGTTTTTCAAGTGCGGCTATGCGGTCTTTGGAAAAATGCATGTGTTGATTCCTTACCATTTTATGGTGTTTCCTTGCCAATCTAGGTAGGCAGGTTCGCCGTTAAGTTCTAATTGGGGATTATCGTAAGTAAATTTGAATAATTGTTGGGCAACAAACTCAGGGGTAAATAGTTTATCGGCAGGTACATTTTTTTGAAATGGCTTAGATAGCTCAGTATCTGTGGTACCTGGGTGAAATAAGACTAGTTTAGTGTTTTTAGCACGACGAGCAAGCTCAATAGCGGCTGTTTTAAATAGCATATTAAGTGCTGATTTTGATGCGCGATAGGTGTACCAGCCACCCAATTTATTGTCGTTAATACTACCTACACGAGCACTTAAAGCGGTAATTGTGCAATGAACTTTGTGGTTAAGTAATGGCATTATGCTTTGCATGCATAGCAGAGGGACAAGCGTATTAGAGTGCATAAGCTGAATAAAATAATCACTATTGATGTCCTCGAGTTTTTTTTCAGGCATATGTTGGCCATTGTGTAGTTGGCCATTAAATATAATCACCTGAGCAAGCTCAACCTGCTGAGACTTTAGCGAGTCTGTAAGCTCACTCAAGCTTTGCGCTGAATAGTCGCTATGAAAATAGGTTACACTTTTATCACTGTGATTAATATTCGATGAGCTAACACAAATGATATTAAATTGTGTTGCTTGTTGGCTTAAGTGATTAACGTAAGATTGAGCAATGGCGCTACTGGCGCCAAATAAAATCACTGTTTTCATTTTCCACCTTTGGTTTTGATATTGCATTGACCTGAATTGCACTGTGCATTAGGCATTAAAAAACGGCTAATGTGATGACGGTACTTAGCAAAGAAAGTATAAGCATGATCGGCAAAAAAACGAATGACGGGCAAACGAATAATTTTAAGCCAAGGGTATTTGCCAACAGTACGCCAAGCTTGATAAGTCACGTCTAAGCCATAAATCATCTGCCCATTATCAGTTTGGGCATGCAGTATATTCATGGCGTGTTGCTTATCGATTGCGGGAAAACGCTCACTAAAGTCATCAGAATTTAAATCTTCTAGTGTAATTTTATGATCAACATCGGCACGTTTTAAATGCTGCATCTCTGCATTGCAAAGGGGGCAATTACCATCGTAAAAAATGATCATGTCATCGCTTTGTGTTTATTTTACATATGCTTTTTTACGACATGCTGTTGCAAATGGATCTATTAAATAAGTAAACATAATGATATTAATAGGCCTCAAAGAAACAAAGGAGAGCTAAAAATGAGTGAACAATATGCCGCCTTGCGAGGTAATGTAAATTTACTTGGGCAATTATTAGGACAAACTATTAAAGATGCTCAAGGACAAGATATTTTAGATAAAGTAGAAGAAATTCGGGCTTTATCAAAATCATCTCGCAGTGGCAATGAAGCTGATCGTAAAGCGCTAATAGACGTACTGCATGCGCTTAGTGATGAAGAGCTTTTACCGGTTGCCCGTTCATTTAATCATTTTTTAAACTTAGCGAATGTTGCAGAGCAGTTTCATACCGTATCACGTTTTAATGATGTTGGTTTTTGCCAACTAAATCCTCTCACTCAAACATTAAAAACGTTAGCAGCAAAAGCCGAACAAGGTCAGCTTAATCATAACCATTTAGCCGATACCCTCTCAAAACTCCACATAAACTTAGTACTAACAGCACACCCAACCGAGGTGACTCGCCGTACCATTATTAATAAACACGTTGAACTTAGCGATTGTTTAGCGTCGCTTGAGCGTACCGACAATCTTGCGCAAGAACGCGAGGCAATATTAAACCGTATTGCGCAGTTAATTAGCCAAGCATGGCATACTGACGATATTCGTCGTTCACGCCCAAGCCCTGTCGATGAAGCTAAATGGGGCTATGCAGTCATTGAAAACAGTTTGTGGGAAGCGGTGCCTCGTTTTTTACGTGAGTTTAGCCAGCATGTAAAACAGCATTTAAGCTTAGAATTGCCTGCAGATTACAGCCCGATTGAATTTACTTCATGGATGGGCGGAGACCGTGATGGTAATCCGTTTGTAACCGCCGAAGTAACCAAGCAAGTGCTCGATCATGGCCGTTGGATGGCATTGGATTTATACCAGCGTGATTTAGAAACACTCTGTGCTGAACTTTCAATGTCGGATGCCAGCGATGAGCTTATTAAGCTGGCAGGGCAAGAGTTTGAACCGTACCGGGCTGTTTTGAAAGAAGTTAAAAATCAAGTTGCAGAAACGGTGATGCATTTAAGCGCTAAAATTAAAAATAAGCGCACTGAGTCGCAAGATTTAATCACCGATATCAACCAAATTAAACACCCTATTGAGGCATGTTATCGTTCATTATTAAAGTGCAACATGCAAGTGGTGGCCAATGGCTTACTACTGGATATGATCCACCGAGTAAATAGCTTTGGACTGCGTTTGGCAAAACTGGATGTGCGCCAAGATTCGTCAAGGCACAGTGATGTATTTTCTGAACTAACTCGTTACTTAGGTATTGGTGACTACAATCAATGGCAAGAGCAAGATAAACAGGCCTTTTTGCTCGCTGAGCTTAACTCTCGTCGCCCGCTTATTCCTAAGCATTGGCAACCTAGTCCTGATGTACAAGAGGTACTCGACACCTTTGATGTTATTGCACAGCAAGATGCAAAAACCTTTGGTTTATATATTATTTCTATGGCCCGAACTGCTTCTGATATTTTAGCGGTGCAGCTATTACTTAAAGAGTCAGGCTGCGGTTTTGAGCTCCCTGTGGCGCCATTATTTGAGACCTTAGATGATTTAAATGATGGTCATAATGTTATTACTACATTGCTTAATAATGAGTGGTACCGAGGTCATATTAAAAATACTCAACATGTGATGATTGGTTATTCAGACTCAGCCAAAGATGCCGGTATGATGGCTGCTGGCTGGGCACAATATGAAGCAATGGACAAATTAGTGCAACTGGCGGATGAACGCGGTATTGAGCTGGTTTTATTTCATGGTCGTGGAGGCACGGTTGGTCGAGGCGGTGCGCCTGCAGCACAAGCCTTGCATTCGCAGCCACCGGGTTCACTCAAAGGGGGCCTCAGGGTGACAGAGCAAGGCGAAATGATCCGCTTTAAATTTGGCTTACCCAATGTCGCATTGCAAAGCTTAAACATATACGCGGGGGCGGTGCTGCAAAGTAACTTATTACCACCGCCAGAGCCCAAAGATGAATGGCGCGAAGTGATGGCATTAATTAGTGATGTATCGTGTGAGCACTACCGCAATGTGGTACGCCACGATGAAAACTTTGTACCTTACTTTAGAATGGCAACACCAGAATTGGAGCTATCTAAATTACCGTTAGGTTCAAGGCCCGCTAAACGTAACCCGAATGGTGGGGTAGAGAGCTTACGTGCTATTCCGTGGATATTTGCGTGGAGTCAAAACCGTTTAATGCTGCCTGCATGGTTAGGCGCACTAAGCGGGCTTAAAGCGGCGCTTGAAAAATATGGCATTGAAACCTTAAGTGAAATGAGTTTGCAATGGCCGTTCTTTAGAGCCCGTTTAGAAATGCTAGAAATGGTATTTAGTAAAGCGGATAGCTGGCTAAGTGAGCACTACGACAATGCGCTGGTGGAAGACATGTACAAGCCTTTAGGTGTGGCTTTACGTGATGAGCTTGGTGAGGCGATAACCTTAGTGCAATCATTAAGCCCACAAAAAAGTCTATTGGCAGATCAGCCTTGGATCAAAGAGTCTATTGGGCTTAGAAATCCATACACCGATCCACTTAACGTGTTACAGGTTGAGTTATTACGTCGCTCTCGTGGCGATGATAAAGGTAATGAAAGCGATATAGATAATGCCTTAATGATCACCATGACGGGTATTGCAGCGGGTATGCGAAATACAGGTTAATTTCTATTTTAATAAAACAAAAAAAGGGAACACGCGACGTGTTCCCTTTTTTTACGCTGAATAGGCTGGTATTTCGTTTGCCAACCTTTTACACTACTTAGCCATTGAACAAATAAAAACTATTATGGCTTCAGCAACTTTTAAAGTGCAACATAATACAGCACTTAGCAATTCACACATCTCATTAAACGTAGCCCAAACACAAGCACTACGTAGTCAATTAAAAAATCAACGCGGTATTTTACATTCAAGCGATATTAAAGCGCTTTGCACCGAACTTAATGTCAGCGAAGATACTTTATTGCAAGGCTTAGTGCCTATGGCATCTGAATTTTCAGTTGCACCAATTTCTCAATTTCATGTCGGCGCAATTGTAAAAGGGCTTGATTCACAAGAAAATACCACTTTTTACTTTGGTGCCAATGCGGAGTTTGATCATCAAGCACTTAGTTTAGTAGTGCATGGTGAGCAATCAGCAATTAATAATGCCTGGTTAAATGGCGCTAAGAAAGTGCTAAAAATAGCGATAAGTGATGTCCCATGTGGGTACTGTCGTCAATTTATGAATGAACTGGCTGATGCTAAAGAACTTGATATTTTATTGCCAGCACAAAACTTTAAATTAGCAGAGCTGTTACCGCATTCATTTGGACCAACTGATTTAGGTAATGAGCACAGCTTATTTAATCCGGCAGAGCAAACTAATCGCTTTAAAGAGATAGAGCTTGATGAGAAGTTGATGAGCTATGCTTTAGCGGCTTATGTGCCTTACAGCCAAAATTACAGTGCAGTTAAAATAAGTACGTTTGAAAACGGTGATTTTTACGGTAGTTATGCTGAAAATGCAGCGTATAGCCCGAGCTTATCGCCATTGCAAAGCGCAGTGAGCCAGCTATTTTTAGCAGGGCTAAGCTTTGATAAGCAAACAGTAAAATCAATTACTTTATTAGAAACTGCCGGTCATGAAAACCAATCAGGGGTGGCAAAAGCAGTGTTAGCAAGCTTTACTGGCTTGCCAACACTTGAGGTGATTAGCGCAACATTAGCCAAGTAACACTTTAGCGGCTTCAAGTACCACGGCAACAGATTTTTTCTCAATCTCGCCGTGGTCTACGTTTGGAATTTCTTGACGTGTTCTATTTACCAATACACCTGCAACACAAGCGGCTTGTAAGCCAAGTGCGGCACACATAGTGAATAAAGTGGCCGATTCCATTTCATAGTTCATTACGCCCAATTTTTGCCATTCTTCACAACTACCTTGTAATGACTTAGGTACATAACCAGAGTGTGTATCGTAGCGCTCTTGACCTGGGTAGAAGGTATCGCTTGAAGCGGTAATACCAATATGAAAATCAATATTGAGGTTTTCACAGGCTTTTACCATGGCTTGCGTGGCAAAAAAATCAGATACGGCAGGGTAGCACAGTGGTGCAAAGTGCTGACTCGCGCCATCTAAACGAACTGAGGCTTGGCTAATTAAAATATCGCCTTCGTTAATGTGTGGCTGAATAGCACCTGTTGTGCCAATGCGAAGAAAGCTACGTACGCCGAGTTGCGCCAGTTCTTCAACGGCAATTGACGTTGAAGGGCCGCCAATACCGGTCGAACATACCACCACAGAGTGGCCATTTAATTGGCCTAAATAAACGTGAAACTCACGCGTTTGAGCAAGGCAGGTAGGGTTATCTAAGAACTGTGAAATACGTGCTGCACGATCTGGATCGCCTGGAACAATAGCCAGTTTTGCACCTTTTAAATCATCAATACACAGTCCTAAGTGAAATACCTTTTCCATAACTAAGCCTTTTTAATAAAAATTGTTGTCAATTTACCATAATCACGAGAAACATAAATGAAGTACAGGACGGATGTCCGTATTGACTTAATTTGATTTATTCACCAACTCTGAATATTCAATCAATGGCAAAAATTACTTGAAAAATGAGCCAGTTGACTTGTTTGCTCAGACACTATATTCATACCTCATAGCAAACCAGTAGCTAGGCTAAACAGCCGTTAGCTATAATTTAAATTGTTTATATTCAATTGGTTAGTGAGTAGGCTTGGTTTTTAATTACCACTAACCTAAGTGAGCAAAATAAAGCGCCCTGTGATTTTAAGCATACTATGCAAATAATCTGTAATTAATTCAGCGTGCGTTGTTTTGCATAACTACTCAATAATAGACAAGATATTCAGATTGAAAAAGGGTTTACAATGAGCACACAATTTCAAGCATTTAAAGATAAAGTTGAACACTGTTTATGTGCGCCTGGTGACGGTGTTTTTACGGTTAATACGGCTAAAGAACGCAAAGCAGCGCTTAGAAATAAATTATATGGGCAAACTGAAAATGTCGATGTTTTATGGCGTGACTCACTTAACGAGCTGCCTAATTCACCACACAAAGCAGTAATGCTAGGCATTAGCTCTGATTGCGGTGGTGGGATTTTACGTGGCGCTAACTGGGGGCCTTTATTTTTACGCTCAGCATTGATTGATCAACAAACACAATGTCGCTCGTTTGATTTAGGTGATGTACGTGTAATACCGCATTTATTGCACGATAAGTATTTAAATGAGGCCACTATTACCAACTGCCAAAAAGCGCTGTACGGAAATGACAATAACGATCATTATGTAAGCCCATTGTCTATTACTGAAGATGTGTGTGATAGCTTTTATGCGACATTCCAACACAAAGGTATTTTTGGTATTGGTGGCGACCACTCAATTAGCTACCCGTTAACAAAAGCGTATTTAAAAGCCAAACGCGAGCAAGGTAAACGTACGGCAATTATTCACTTTGATGCTCACACCGACTTACTCGTAGAGCGTTTGGGCATCGACTTATGTTTTGGCTCTTGGTGCACACATATTTTAGAATTCTTACCAGCGCCGCATCATTTAATTCAATTTGGTATTCGCTCAAGTGGCAAGCCTAAATCACATTGGGAAAGTACTTTTGGCGTAAAACAACATTGGGCTGCTGAAATTATAGAGCGTGGCGCAGCTGCGGTTGCGGCTGATGCTATTGCGCAATTAAAAGCAGACAAGGTTGATGAAGTGTATGTAAGCTTTGATATTGATGCCCTTGATGCAGAGTTTGCATCAGCAACAGGTACACCCGAAGAAAATGGCTTAACGCCACAACACGCACTTGATATTTTGTCAGCGATTGCTGATGAATTCCCTATAACGGGGGCTGATATGATGGAGATAGCTCCGTTTACTGACAGCTCTTTAGTGGGTCAATCAAGCTCTGAGACGACACTGAGAGAAGGCGCTAAAATCTCAGCGTTTTTAATTAACGCAATGAACCGCTAATTTCAAAAGCTAAAAATTGGCTATTTGCAAATAACCCGCTATATTTAATTGGCTTTTATTGAAAAGTGACGTCTTAAATTTAATAGAGCGGGTTATTGTGATTAAGTGGTGTTTTGTATTATTACTCATTGTAAGCCAACACTGCGCAGCTAAACTCACTGTTGTAACAGAGAATTTTGCACCTGCGCAGTATCTTGATGCGAACAACAATTTAGTCGGTGATGCTGCCGATATAGTACGATTAGTGCTTGATAATGCTGGGATTGATTATTCAATCTCAGTCAACGATTGGAGCATGGCATATAATATCGCATTGAGGGATTCCGAAACCTGTATTTTTTCAATTTCTCGCTCACCTGAACGTGAGAGTAGCTTTGTTTGGTTTGCTAAACTAGCCCAGTTCGATACTAACTTTTACTCACTTAAGAGCAAAGGCATTGTGCTAACAAGCCTTGATCAGGCGAAGCAATATAGAATTGCAGTATTAAAAGATAATTACAGCCACCACTATTTACTCTCCCAAGGCTTTAAAGAAAACGAAAATTTAATGCTTTTTAATAGCTTTGATAATATTTTTAAAATAATTAGAGCGCGAAGTTCCAGCATTGATTTGGTTGTAATACCTGCACAGAGAATAAATCATGAACAGTCCCACTTATTAAATGAACTACAGCTCGAGCCATTAATGCCCATCAACGTCAGCCAAGCTCCCTTATATTTTGCGTGTAACAAAAACCTACCCAATAAACTAAAGCGACAACTTAGTGCGGCCTTTGCTTTGTATGAGTCGCAACTATAAATATTAAATCATTGATTAATTTAATAAAATAATATTATCTAAATATCAATTGCCCTGTTTATAAAAGCGGCTATAATCCAGCTGCTTTTGCTAATAAAAGCGATTATTTTGGAGTTATAAATGGGTGATTTAATCGGGATTGCTTTATTAATCTTGATGAGTGCGTTATTTGCGATGTCAGAAATTTCGATTGCCGCTTCACGCAAAATAAAATTAAGAGTTATGGCTGACGAAGGAAATGTGCAAGCGCTGGCGGTTTTAAAGCTGCAAGAGCAGCCCGGTGCTTTTTTTGCCATGATCCAAATTACGCTCAATGCGATTGCCATATTAGGTGGGATTGTTGGGGAGCAGGCATTATCGCCTTACGTGCAAGAAATACTGCAGTTATTTTATCAAGGTCCGTTACTTGGGCAAATTAGCTTTTTGCTATCGTTTTTAATTATTACCTCATTGTTTATATTATTTGCTGATTTGCTCCCAAAACGTTTAGCAATGATTTTACCTGAAGCTGTTGCTGTGCGTGTAGTTACAATTATGCGCTGGGTTACTTTCGCACTTACACCACTGGTATTATTTTTTAACGGTTTAACCAATATAGTATTGCGGGTTTTCAAAGTGCCGAGTGAGCGTGAGGATATTGTTACTACTGAGGATATTGTTGCCATGATGGATGCCGGTGCTGAATATGGCAGCTTGCAACAGCAGGAATATGACTTAATTGGTAATGTATTTGATTTAGAAGCACGCTTTTTATCGAGCGTTATGTCACCTCGCGAGCAAGTGGTGTACTTTGACATTGATGAGTCGAGTGATGACATAGCTAATAAAATTATTGAGCATCCGCATAATCACTTTTTAGTGTGTAAAGGCAATTTAGATAAGCTAATTGGCACGGTAGAGTCAAAAGATATTTTACGCCAAGTGCTTAAAGGTGAAGCCGCGAATATTAACGATGACATGCTCGATAAAGATATTTTTTACCTACCAGAAACACTGAGCTTATCTGAAGCGCTAAATGCGTTTAAAACTGCCGTTCATCCTTTTGCAGTGGTGGTCAATGAATATGCGCTAGTGGTTGGGGTGGTTACAGTTAAAGATTTAATGAAAGGCTTTATGGGTGATTTAATAACGCATCAAAGTGAAGAGTTAATCATTGAGCGTGATGCTAACTCTTGGTTAGTGGATGGTTTAACACCTATTGTTGAATTAGCTAAGGTACTTGAAATAGATGAGTTCCCTGATCAAAACCATTATGAAACGGTGGCCGGGTATTTAATTTATACCATGAAGCATATTCCCAAACGTGCAGAATTTATTGTATTTTCAGGCTTTAAATTTGAAGTAGTGGATGTAGAAGGCATTCGTATAGAGCAGTTACTTGTCTCTAGGGTAAATCCTGATAGCGAATAATAGCCGCTAAAATTAAATTATTTATTAACGGCAGCCAATGCATTTGCATTGGCTGCCTTTTTTATGGGTGTTACTGCTACAGCAAAACTATTGTTTGAGTTAATTTGGTGATAACTATAGTCAATTGTAAAAATGTGTAAATGTTGCTCAGTAGCTATTTTTAATTGTTGTACTATAGTTTAGAATGATCGTTCATTCTAAACTAAAAGGTATTTAACATGCAGCGCTCCCGCATCGCTTTTTTTGTATTTTCAGCCCTCGTTGGTTCTGTTGCTTTAAGTGGCTGCGATCAGGTAGCTGAGCAACCTAAGGCTTCTGCTCCTGCAGCGACTCCTGTTGGTGTTGTCACATTAAACAGCCAAGCAATAACACTTAAAAAAGAATTACCAGGGCGTGTAAGTGCGTTTCAAATTGCTGAAATTCGTCCTCAGGTGAGTGGAATTGTACAATCACGCTTATTTGAAGAGGGCACCCAGGTTGAGAAAGACCAAGCGCTTTACCAAATCAACCCTGACATTTTTGAAGCAGAATTAGCCGCCAGTAAAGCGGCGGTTGCTCGCGCAGAAGCCAGTATTGCCAGCAGTAAATCTAAAGCGTCTCGTTATAAAGAATTATTAGCAATTAAAGCTGTAAGCCAGCAAGATTTTGACGAAGCTGATGCCGCGTTTAAACAGGCATCTGCAGAATTATTAACGGCAAAAGCGCAATTACAAAGCGCGCAAATTAACCTTGATTATAGCCATGTTTCTTCGCCAATTAGCGGCCAAATTAGTAAATCAAGCGTTACTGTGGGCGCATTAGTTAGCGCAGGTCAAACAAGTGCGCTGGCAACGGTTACGCAGCTTGATCCTATTTATGTTGATTTAACGCAATCAAGTAATGAGTTAACTAAACTCAAAAGAGCACTGGCATCAGGTGCTTTAGGTGTCGACTCTACAACACAAACCGACGTAGAGCTAATAATGGAAGATGGTTCTGCATACCCTCATAAAGGCACATTACAGTTCTCAGAAGTCACTGTTGATCCAAGTACTGGATCGGTAACGCTACGTGCTAAATTTCCAAACCCTGAAAAGCTACTACTACCAGGTATGTATGTACGTGCTGAGGTGGTTGAAGGTGTTAAGTCAGACGCAATACTAGCGCCTCAACGTGGTGTAAGCCGAAATACTAAAGGTGAACCTACAGCTATGGTTGTTAGCAAAAACAACACAGTTGAAAGCCGTGTATTAAAAGTAGAGCGCACTTTAGGCGCTAATTGGTTGGTGAGCGAAGGCTTAGCCGATGGCGACCAATTGATTGTGGAAGGGCTACAAAAGATTCGCCCGGGTGCACCTGTTACGGCAACTGCTGTGCAGTCTTCTGCAAATAACAGCCAATAACGGAGAGTTTTATGTCACGATTTTTTATCGATAGGCCTATTTTTGCTTGGGTATTGGCGATTGTGGTTATGCTTGCGGGTATTATTGCCGTTAAAAGCCTGCCTGTTGCTCAATATCCGTCTATTGCGCCGCCAGCGATTACCATTACAGCTAACTACCCTGGTGCATCTGCACGTACCTTAGAAGACTCGGTGACTCAGGTTATTGAGCAAAAAATGAAAGGCTTAGATGGCTTGTTATATATGTCATCAACCTCACAGTCGAGCGGTTCAGCAACACTGACGCTAACATTTGATGCCGAAACCGATCCAGACATTGCCCAAGTTCAAGTGCAAAATAAATTAGCGACCGCTACGCCATTATTACCTGAAGAAGTGCAGCGCCAAGGTGTGGTAGTGGCTAAATCATCATCAAGCTTTTTGCTGGTTGTTGGTTTTGTGTCGCAAGATGGCAGTATGACTAATATTGATATTGGTGACTATGTATCGTCGAACGTGCAAGACATTGTGTCGCGTGTAGATGGTGTGGGTGAAGTGGAGTTGTTTGGCTCTCAATATGCAATGCGTATTTGGCTCGATCCGGCTAAATTACAAAACTATAAGCTAACCCCAAGCGATGTATCAGCGGCAATTAAAGCACAAAACGCACAGGTGTCAGCAGGTCAGCTCGGTGGTATGCCGTCACTTGCTGGGCAGCAACTCAATGCAACTGTTACTGCACAAAGTCGATTACAAACGCCAGAGCAATTTAGAGATATTTTAGTAAAAACCAACAGTGATGGGTCGGTTGTACGTTTACAAGACGTTGCTGATGTTGAACTTGGCGGTGAAAGCTACGGTGTGGTTGCTCGTTTTAATGGTAAGCCTGCATCAGGACTCGGTGTAAAGTTAGCCAGTGGTGCCAATGCACTTGATACCGCGCAGGGAGTCAAAGATGCACTTGAAGAGCTTAAGCCGTTTTTCCCACAGGGACTTGAAGCAGTTGTGCCTTATGACACCACTCCCTTTGTTGCACTTTCAATTGAAAAAGTAGTTCATACACTAATAGAAGCCGTTGTTTTGGTATTTGTTGTGATGTACTTATTTTTACAAAACTTTAGAGCAACTATTATCCCAACCATTGCCGTACCAGTGGTACTGCTAGGTACGTTTGGCGTTCTATTTACCTTTGGGTATTCAATAAATACGCTGACTATGTTTGCTATGGTACTGGCCATTGGTTTGTTGGTCGATGACGCGATAGTGGTAGTTGAAAACGTAGAACGTTTAATGACAGAAGAAAAGCTCTCTGCGGTCGAAGCAACGCGAAAGTCTATGGATGAAATTAAAGGCGCGCTAGTGGGTATTGCCATGGTGTTGTCGGCGGTATTTATCCCTATGGCATTTTTTAGTGGCTCTACAGGGGTTATTTACCGTCAGTTCTCTATAACACTGGTTACAGCAATGGGGTTGTCGGTATTAGTCGCGCTTATTTTAACACCTGCATTATGTGCTACGTTATTAAAACCGAGTCATGTGCATACTGATGGTACCTTTATAGGTCGTTTTTTCTCAGGCTTCAACCGTGGCTTTGATAAAACTAATAGAGGTGCACAAGGCTTTGTTGGGCGAATGATTAAGCACTCTAAACGTTATTTGCTTAGTTATGTTTTGATTGTCGGTGGTATGGTCACTATTTTTTCAAGCTTACCCACTGCGTTTTTACCGGACGAAGACCAAGGTATTTTGTTTAGCCAAGTAATGCTGCCAGCAGGTTCAACAACAGAGCAAACGCTTGAAGTGGTTAAAAAAGTAGAAAACCATTATTTGGAGGAACAGTCTGAAGCTGTTGCTTCAATATTCACAGTTACCGGCTTTAGTTTTGCAGGCTCAGGACAAAACTCAGCTATTGGTTTTGTGAGCTTAAAGCACTGGGATGAGCGCCAACGTGACGACTTATCAGTGGGGGCGGTTGCAGGAAAAGGCATGGGCTATTTTTCAACGATAAAAGAGGCGTTTGTATTTGCATTCCCACCTCCGGCTATTATTGAACTTGGTACTGCTAATGGCTTTAATATGTTTTTACAAGACCGGGTTGGTTTAGGTCATGATGAGCTATTAAAAGCACGTAATCAGTTATTAGGTATGGCGAGTCAAAGTCCAATACTGGCAGGTGTTCGTCCTAATGGGCAAGAAGATATGCCTGAATTACAATTGGATATTGATCTTGCAAAAGCAGAAGCCTTTGGTTTATCACAAGGTGATATTAATAGTACGCTTTCGACTGCTTGGGGTAGTAGTTATGTGAACGATTTTATCGACCGTGGCCGCGTTAAAAAGGTATATCTGCAAAGTAAGGCCGATGCGCGCATGGTGCCTGAGGATCTAAATAAATGGTATGTGCGAAATAAGAGCGGCGACATGGTGCCATTCTCCGCGTTTGCTAGTTCATATTGGTCATATGGCTCGCCTCGTCTAGAGCGCTATAACGGTTTTTCAGCTATGGAAATTCAAGGCAGTGCTGCGCCAGGTTACAGTACAGGTGAGGCCATGGATGAAATGGAGCGCTTAGTAAAGCAATTACCTAATGGTATTGCCTCTGAATGGACTGCTATTTCATACCAAGAACGTTCAAGTGGTGGCCAAGCACCGCTTCTGTATGGCCTTTCACTATTATTTGTATTTTTGTGTTTAGCAGCACTTTATGAAAGTTGGTCTATCCCATTTGCAGTAATGATGATTGTACCTCTGGGTATATTGGGTGCTGTTATGGCTGCTTTTTTAGGTAATTTATCAAATGATATTTACCTACAAGTTGGTTTATTAACCACCATAGGGCTTGCCTCTAAAAATGCGATATTAATTGTTGAATTTGCTAATCATAAAATGGATGAAGGCTTGAGCTTAGTTGATTCAGCCATTGCAGCCGTACGACTTCGTTTACGCCCTATTTTAATGACCTCAATGGCATTCATTTGTGGTGTATTACCGCTTGCAATAGCCTCAAGTGCAGGCTCGGGTGCACAAAACGCCTTAGGTATTTCAATCATTGGCGGAACACTTGCTGCTTCATCACTGGTGGTAATTTTTGTGCCATTGTTTTTTGTTTTAGTACGCAGACTGTTTTCAGGTAAAGCTAAAACCAGCTCGCAGGAGGAAGCATAATGAGTGTAAGAGCAATCAGTTTTAGTGCTTTAACTTTAGCTATTTTATCTGGATGTCAGTTAGCTCCTCAGCAAGAAGCGCTTAATTTACCTGTCCCTGATGCTTATGCATCAGAGGCAGGCAAAGGGCAAGTTTCATCATTAAAATGGCAGCAGTTTTTTAATGATGAAAAACTTAAAACATTGATATCACAGAGCCTTGAGCACAATAAAGACCTGCAAATAGCAGCACTTAATGTGCAACGAGTGCGTGGTTTATATCAAATTCAAGACTCGGCTTTATATCCGTCACTTGATTTAAACGCGACGGGAAGTCGTCAACGCTTGCCAGCTGATTTATCAGCCAGTGGTCAGCCTCAAATTAGCTCTCAATATAGTGCCACGGTAGGCATGACTGCTTATGAGTTAGATTTATGGGGAAAAGTACGTAATCAATCAGAGCAAGCATTACAAACGCTTTACTCTACGCAGCTTAGTGAATATAGCATGCAGGTGTCGTTAATTTCTGAGCTGGCAAATGCTTGGCTTAATTATGCGACCGATCAACAATTACTTGCCTTGGCAGAAGAGACATTGTCATCGCAGCAAGCTTCTTTATCTTTAACGCAAAAAAGTGTTGATTTAGGGGCTGCCTCTGAGATTACCCTAGAGCAATTAAAAAGCACTGTAGCTACTGCAAAGGTTGATATTGCAAAATATCAGCGTTTATTAAAACGTGATAAAAATGCACTTGATTTATTGGTAGGTAAAACGGTGGGTCAAGACTTACTACCGACCAAAGAGTTGAATACTTTACTTGATTTACCGGCCGTACCTGTCGGCCTTCCGTCTGATTTACTAACACAGCGCCCAGATATAAAAGCGGCCGAGCACCAGTTATTTGCCGCAAATGCGAATATAGGTATTGCGCGTGCTGCGTTTTACCCAAGTATTAGTTTAACGGCCAATGCAGGGACTGCATCAGGTGATTTAAGTAACTTATTTGATGCTGGATCGGGCACGTGGAGCTTTATGCCGTCGGTAAATTTACCTATTTTTACTATGGGGCGTAACCAAGCAAATTTAGATGTCGCTAATGCAGAGCAACAAGTTGCTGTTACAACGTATCAGCAAAAAATTCAGCAAGCGTTTCGTGAAGTTGCTGACGTGCTTGCTGATAGAGAAGGTTACAATGCGCAATTAAGTGCACTTGAACAGCTACTACAAAGCCGTAAAGTAACCTACGACTTGTCACAGGCGCGATACGATAAAGGGGTCGATAGCTTTTTGCAAGTGCTCGACGCTCAGCGAACTTGGTATAGCGCAAGGCAGCAACTGATCACCGGTCAACAAGCGCTGCTTGCAAGTCAAATCAACCTGTACAAAGCCGTTGGCGGTGGGTGGCCAGTAACCGCTCCAAACGTTAAGTAAAATAGTACGCATAAAATCGGTTAGTCATCACCAGTTTCATGCGTAGCAAAGCAATATCGTTTAACGCTTACCTCTTTATTATTAAGGGGTAGGCGTTAAATATTTCGAGTTAATTGGCTCGATAATGGAGTTTTGAATGAATTCTAAAAATAAAAAACACCTTGATCCGGTGCAAGCTCAAGCGCGTCGTGAACAGGTATTAACAGCTGCTGCTGATTGTTTTCGCCGTAAAGGCTACCATGGTGCAGGTATGGCTGAAATAGCAAGAACAGCAGGCATGAGTGCTGGTCATATTTATAATTATTTTGATAGCAAAGAAGCAATAATCGAAAGTATTATTGAAAAAGATATGGAGGAAATGTTTTCTATATTTCAAGAATTCGAAGATCAACCCGGTGATATTTTAACGGTGTTACTCGACGGCTTACATCATGGCGTACAGCGTCATATGGACACGGGCGCCTGCGTTGTTGACTTAGACATGATGGCAGAGGCCAGTAGAAATAAAAAAGTCGCTTTACTACTGCGCGAGGCGGACACGCAAGCACGTAACAGAATGCGTGACTTATTAGTGAGTGAAAGTAGTTTAATAAAATCACATTCAGAGCAAGAATTAGAGAGCCGTATTAATGTGATTTTTTCAGTGATGGCAGGATTGTTATTACGAAAAATGCTGTTTCCTGAGTTAACAGAAGAAACCGTGCTTATTGCACTACGTCCAGCGATGAAAACATTACTTATGCCGTTTGATAAAAATTAGAACAAGAACGAGCAGAGAAAAATGAGGCTAACCTTTTGTGGGTTAGCCTAAATTGTTATTTGTTAATAACGCTCTATTGACCATTGCAGTGCGATTAGAGCAATCAAGATTGAACCTGAAGGCATTAACCACTTTTGATACCAATTATAGTTTCTTAGGTAAATGAGTATGGGTAAACTAACACACAAAATACTCAACTGACCCAATTCAACACCAAGGTTAAAAGCAATTATACTTAGCAGCTGGTAGTCTTCTGACAGACCTAGTTCACCGAGGACACTAGCAAATCCCATCCCATGAAGTAACCCAAAACCAAAAGTAAGCCAGCCTAAACGTATTACTACGGGCCAAACATTATTAAGTGCTGCAAACAATACTGACATTGCAATTCCTAATTCTACCCAGCGACTATTAGGGGAGACAAGGTTCATTGCGGTAGCTGTAAGCGTAATAGAGTGTGCCAGTGTGAACGCCGTGATTATCCATGCGGTGTGTTTAATGATTTTTATTTTAGAGGTACTTCCTTGCCATGTCTTATCTCGTCGGATCAGCACGCAAGTAAGTAATAATGCGATTAAAAATAAAATATGGTCTATGCCAATCCAAATGTGCAACACGCCTTGGTAAACATATTGATTAAAGGTTTTTAGATAGCTTGTTTGTTCAAAATTAAATGCTTGTTTTTGGCTATGATAGTCAAATATACGCGACACACCGTTGATGTTTACGATAGATTTATGGCTAGCATCGCGGTTAAAAAAAGCTGAGTATGTAAGTAAGGTTGTAGTGTTATTATCGCAATAAAAGCGAATAGGAATTTGCAAATAAGGTTGATTAAAGTGAGTATCGAGCTTAAACGAGCCTTCATTATTTAAAAGGCAGGCTTTTAAGTCTTGGGTAAAACTTATGTTTTGTTCAACAAATTGAGTAAGTGAGCTACGTTTTGCTTTTATTTCGGCCCATGTAATTTGCCCATCGTTGTTTAAATCAAGTGCTACTGCATGTTCTAAGTCAGCGATACTGATTTGCCAGTGACCAATATATTGCGTTTTATCTATATTGTTATTTAACACGATATAACTGGTACTTAACTGGTGTGCAAAGCCATTGTTTGTAAAAGCGAACAAACATAAAGCGAAAAAACATAGATAAGGTGATCTCATAGCTTACCTCGTAGCATTGCTTTTGCATCTTTAAGTAACTGCTGATCCATACTCATCTTTGCTTGTTGCCAATTAATGTTTGCCCAGTACAATGCTTTGTCGGGGTTTGGCTGAATATTAATGTAATATTTAGCTAGATCACTGGCGTGGAAAGTATCTTGGCGAATTTCGCGTAAAGAGACTCTTTCAGCCATCATTTTTTGCCATTTTTGCCCGTGTGTTTTTAGATCTTTTTCTGCAATAGCTAGCCTAAGCAACAGCGCATCCTCTAAATTAGTATTATCGTCAACCAATGTGCTTAGGCTGTTAATAATATGCTCAGAGTTATTAAGTCTAAGCTGAATATCAGCCCATAAAACAACAAGGCTCACAGGCATATTCGATAATTTTATATGATTAATATGAGAGAGTGCTTTTTTATAGTGACCCATTCGGTAACTCATTTCACTCAACACATGCTGGGTTGATAGATTTGTTTCTTTGTTATCAACTATTTTTAATAGCGATTGATAGCTTTGTTGAACATTTTTGTGTTGGCTTTGTATATCAAGCACACAGGTACTTGCAGTGAGGGTACTTACTAAACCAATTAAAGATATACAGTGTTTTGTTGCTGCTTCAAAACGCCCTTGCGTCATAAAAATATTTGCTAGTAGTAAATGGCTATTAACATGGTTAGGATCGTCATCTATTGCCTCTTTTGCAATATTTATGGCTTGCTCGAATAAATGTTCTTTTTGTAAAATACGTGCATACAGATAGCTTACTTCTGAAGTGGGGTTTTGCTGATATAGCTTTACCAAATGTGTTTTAAGGACCCCTTGTAACCGCTCAGATTGGCCTGAGAATTGACTGTTGTCGAGTAAGTTCTTTATCTCTTCAACAGAAAGAGATGCTTTTAATTTAGTGTTACTAGTTGCAATAACTGCATCATCCTTTGGTACAAAAGATGCGCCTTGTAGAGTGAGCGGCATTAAAAAGACAGCGATAAAAGTGAATGGCAAATATAAAGGTAAGTGCATTATTTTCTCCTAAAAGTTAGCCTTCCTTGGCTAGTCAGTTGATTGATTAATTTCCGTTTGTGGGAATTAAATCACCGACATCAGTTTCAGTATTATTAAATACCCTACCATTTACCGATAATGGCTCATCTGTGGGTTCTTGATTAAATGCATCAGTGACGAATTTTGAAAATTCAACTTGCAACGCTTCAATAGTGATGCTCACTGTGGCGTTTACTGGTGAGTTAACACCATCGCTTACATCAAACATAAAGCTGTCTGAACCTGTTGTCTCTTTGTTAGGGGTGTAAGTAAAATTACCATCGCTATTTACTTCAACAGTACCTAACGTTGGCTCACTTGTTAGTGAGTAGCTCAATAAATCGCCATCTGTATCAGTGGCTCTGAGCCTGTCAGAGATACTGACCTCTGTTTGAGTGGTGAGTATTACGTCACTCGTTGTAGGCGCAGAGTTGGTCATAACGGGTGGTTGATTTTTGTCATCATCGTTGCCACATGCAGCCATAATTAGGCTTGCAGAAAGTATCCAAAGATGGCGGAAATTTAAATTACGCATAAGGTCACTCCTTATTTAGAGCCTGCAAGCGGTGTTGCAAGGTAAGGGAATGTCGCATCCATCATTAATGCATTAACTGGTGCGCCATCGGTAAATGGAACAGTACCTACGTTTGCATCTTCTGGTGAACACAGCTCTAAATCAGTATCCGTACCTGCAACGGGAATAGGGTGACATAATCGGCCCATTACAACTCGAAGCGCAATATCTACAACATCATCACCCGGGCGTCGACCATTTGGAAAGCCAGCTAAATCGTTACCTGCAACACCAAAAGCTGATTGCTCCGATTGCGCAGTCGCTGCAATAGCTGTGTTTAGACGCAACATCTCTGAAGGTGTTACTGTTGCTTGCTGGTTAACCCCTGCAAAGCCAGTCAAAAAAGCAGTAATTAAATCTGTGCGCGGAAAGTTAGTTGGAGCGAGAGTTTCTAGATTAGCGCCAAGTGTCGTATTTACCGCATCTTTAAACAAGATGTTTAAAAGCTCAGGGAGTGAAGGGTGAGATACATAATCTAAAAACTGACCATCATTTTTAGGATGAGATGTTGAAAATGTATCTTTGTCTTTAATGCCAATCACCAACTCATTAACTAGCGGGTTACCTAAACGAGAAACTTGTGTTAAAGCGCCGCCATTTACTGCATTGTTTGCAAATTTAGCATTGGGATTAAGCACGCGAGCTTGAGGTAAGCTAGCTGTTGTCCACGAACCTATGACTTGGTTACCGTCGCCTACAATACAGGCTTTTGGCACTTCAACAGCAATAGAGGTAACATTTTTATCTGCAAGGTCATCATTATCGGCTGATTGTGTAATACCGCCAGGGAAACCTTCACCATCGCCTGCACCTGGCGAGCTGTCACCTTCAACAGGAACATAATTAACTAAATCAAAAGTTTTACCTAGGTTAACCACAAATGGGTCTTTACGTTGACCGACAAAAACTCTTGCCATACCTTCGCAGTTGGGAATAGCTACTTGATAGACGAACTGGTCAGCATAAGCTTTATATTCTGTCATCGAGCCAAAGGTTTTATCGCCTACATAATCAAGTGGCTTAGAAAACACGCTAGAGTTTGTAGTAGTATTATTTAGGGCTGTTGCAGTACCCGTTCGCTGTGGTCCGCTGATCATGGTCATACTGTAAGACTCGCTAAAGTTTACAGCAGCTTCATTACCTGCAGATACACCACCAACATTTTTAAGTGGTACTGAAACGGTCCGCTGATTACCCTCTGGTCCTACAGTCAGTTGTACCCCTTGATTATCATTTGGCAGCATACTTTCAAAGTTAAACGCAAATGTAATATCTTCTATAGCGTCTCCATCATTGTCAATGTGGATGCTATAAGTAGCATCAGGGTCCATTGCAAAGTAATTTGGGCCACCATAAGCATCTTGTAAAGGAATGTAGTTTGCGATGAGGGTTACGTAATCGCCTCGGCCTTGCTCATAACTATTAAATATATAAAAATCGGTAGAGTCTAAAGTTGGGAAGCGGCTTATATTTGGTGCTTCTCTATGGCTAGATGCTTCACTTGGTGCACTTATAAATGTACTGCATACCATTACTGCAAGTATTGATGGAGTAAAAGCTTTCATGACTTTGTCCTTTAGTTTTGTTTGAAGTCATAGCTAATAACGGACAGGATAGTTAAGTGGATGCAAAAAAGTTAAAAGTATTTATTTTTTGTTACTTTTTATGCTGATCGCTTGAAGTAAAGCGACCAGCATCAGTTTATAAAAGTACTAATTCTGTGGTGTATAGTACTTCAGTAGGTAAACCATTCGGTGAACCGCCAACGGGTTCTAAACTAACCGCTAATAATGTTATGTCGGTTGCTTTAAATAGTTTACTTTTGAGAATAGTTTTATCGCCATTTTTGGGTAATAAACCAAGGGAGACAGGGGTATCTTGCCCTTTAAGTATCATCCACAGTTCATAATCCCTATCTGTTCGTGCTATTAGTTGGTTACTCGCTTTAATAGAGAGCTCATGGTTACTTACATTTATAAACCACAACGGTTGCTCAGTTTGATTTTTTACTAAAGCTATTTGTTGTGTCTGCTTACTGTTGGTAGTAGGTTGAGTAACTAAAACAGTTAAAATAATACATGCGGCGGTCGCTATATATGACCATGTACGCCAAAGAGAGGGGGATGTTATTGGCGATGGTTTTTCTCGCTGTGGATTATTTTCGATACGCCGCATTATCTCATGCCATGTTGCATCTGACGGTGCCTGCGGGCTAATTGCACTCGCTAGATTATTAAGATTTTGCTCCCACATATTGGTGGCTTCTCTCGCTTTATTTGAAACTAACATTAGTCGCTGAAATCGTTTACGTGCTAAGCCTGTCAATGTACCAAGCACATACTCCGCGGCGAGTGAATCGAGTAGTTCCGGTTTGTTATAGTTCATATTGTTAAACACCTTTGTAGCTGTATTAACCCTCTGCGAATCCAACTCTTAACTGTCCCTAATGGTGTATCGATATGATTCACCAGCTCCCTGTGACTTAATCCTTTGTAATAGGCGAGATGAATAGCATGTTTTTGCTGCGGTTCTAATTGCTCGATGCAGTTAACTAATTTAGTATTTTCATCGTAATTTACATCAATTGTGTGAATATCTTGCTGCTCTTCTGCTAAGGGTTCTTCCTTGCGGACTTTATGATATCTAAGTAGATCAAGGCTTCTGTAGCGAACAATACTAATCATCCAGCTTATTACAGTCCCTTTGGAGGCATTATACTCAGACGCATTATGCCAAACTTTAATAAAGGCATCTTGTAATGCCTCTTCGGCATAAGCTCTGTTAGACAGCATATTCAAACTAATTGCAAAGAGCTTACCGCTTGTTTTTTGATATAAACATGAGAAAGCTTGCTTGTCTCCTTGTGCTGTTTCATACAACAAAGAAAGTAATTCGTTATTTTCCATAGTGATCCTATTTTTTGTTATTAGTATTAAAACGAGTTAGTGTGATTTTTAGATGCAGAAGGTTGAAAATTAAGCTGGGTGAACACTTTTCAGATCAATAAGTGCTATAGAGCATAGTCTGCTTTTATTAGACTGTGAAGAATTTATTCATTAAGGTGTAAAAACTGCATGCAATGTTAACCTCTTTTGGATTGATTTAATTAAGAACGACCTAGCCAGAGCAAACGACTAGCTAACTTAATACCTTAAGTTTGCCTTATGGCATAATGATTGCTGTAGTATATGATTATTCAAAAGTGTAATACCTATAAAAAGGAAAAATTATGTGGGCTGCAGTAAGTTATCTTGTAACAGCATTGGTATTTATAGTATTGGGGTTAACGGTTAACTCCATTTATTTTGCAGTTGCATTTTTTTGGACCGCACTTTCGCTACTATTAGTTAGCGGTGCTTATTTTTTTAACGCAGGGAAAGTATTTAGAAAACGCGAAAATGGCGTTATTCCTTTTTACATTCGCTGGGCTTTTGTACCTTTTTTATTAGGTGCACAAATTTATAATGCATGGTCACGCAAGCGCGACAAAGTACCGCCTATTCAACAAATAAACGATAACCTATTTTTAGCATGTCGTTTGTTCCCCTCAGATATAGACACATTAAAAGAAAATGGTATTACTGCTATTTTGGACGTTACCTGTGAATTTGATGGGCTTGAATGGACATCTACCCAAGAAAATATTGATTACTTAAATATTCCTGTTCTTGATCACAGTGTGCCTACACATTCACAGTTAAACCAAGCCATTAATTGGATCCATCATCATATTAAGGGAGACCGTCGTGTTGTGGTGCATTGTGCATTAGGGCGTGGGCGTTCGGTGTTTGTTATGGCAGCGTATTTATTGAGTCAAAATAAAGATGCGGATGTACATGATATTCTGGCACAAATTAAAGAAACACGTGAAACTGCAAACCTTAATAAACGCCAATTACGCCATTTAGTTAAGCGCCATCGTAGGGGGGAGTTACTAATAAAAAATAAAGCGTACTTAATTGCTAATCCGGTGTCAGGCACTAAGTTGTGGTCTGAAAAAGAGCATTTAATTGTTGCGCGTTTATCTGCGTATTACGATTTAACTATTTTAAAAACTACGCCAGAACAAAACGGTATTACGTTGGCTAAACAAGCCATAGAGCACAACCCCGATATTATTATTGCCTGTGGTGGAGACGGAACCGTGACTGAGGTTGCCAGTGTGTTGGTGGGTACATCGTGTCGATTAGGAATAATACCGCTTGGAACAGCGAATGCGCTTGCTCATGTATTGATGGGAATAAAATCTAAATTCATTCCTGTTGAGCAAGCCTGTGATTTAATTATTGATGGTCAAACAAACTTGATAGATACCGCGTATTGTAATAACGATTTGATGTTACTGTTAATAGGTATTGGCTTTGAGCATGCAATGATTGAAAAAGCAGATCGAGAGTCTAAAAATAAGTCAGGTCAACTTGCTTATTTAAACGGTTTTTTACATTCATTTGGCGAAAATAAAGCGCAACAGCTTATAGTCAAACTCGATGATAATGAGCCTGAGACTATTAATACAAATAGTTTTATAGTGGCAAATGCCGCGCCGTTCACTACGTTATTAGCGCAAGGGGGCGGGCAACCCGACCATCGCGATGGTTTATTGGATGTAAACTGGTTAACGCCGAATAAAGATGATGAAACCACGGTATTAAGTATTGCTGAGCTGATGTTTAGTAGTATTACGCAAACGCATTTTGCTATTAACTCGCATTATACCAATGCAAAACGTGTAGAAATAAGCGCAGATGAAACGCTAAATTACGTGATTGATGGCGAGGTTAAATCTGCAGATAAAGTAGTGGTAAGTATCCACCCAGCATCGTTAAATGTAATATGCCAAGAGCAAATAACTGATTAAAAAGGCGTAAGTTGTTACGCCATTGCTATTTTTTTGAGCCTTTTATTTTTTAATAGAAGGCCATACAAAACCCGATGTATCAGGTTGTGAAGATTCAGATGGCTTCGGTTTATTTCTAGGTTTACGTAACGGCTTGTTATTAATGGTATGAATATAAAGCGCTTCTACTTTATCCCTTGCCCAAGGCGTTTTACGTAAAAATTTTAAGCTTGATTTTATACTTGGCGAATCGGTAAAACATTTGATATTTACTTGCTCGCCCATTGCTTTAAAGCCTAAACGTTGTTCTAGTTCAACAAGGATTTGCTCTAAAGTTACCCCATGAAGCGGGTTTTTTGGTTGATTATTCATAGTCACACTGCTTTTTTAAACTGCATGTATTGTAACGTATCCCACTGCATCTTAATAGTTTGGAGATGGCTGGCAGATTCCAGATTGTTAATCTTGATTAATTTACGGTAATGGTTGAGGGCTTCTTGGGATAAATAAGGTTACCTTGCTTATCAAGCTTTAGCCACATCAACTGACTGTTGTTATGTTGGGTGTATTTTGCAGCACAAATAAGCGTAACAGAATGAACCTGCACTATGGCACCTTCGCTGTAGCGTTTATTATCATACCAGCACTCAGTGTTTGTGTTTATAAGCTGGGTAGCATCAACAACAGGAAGCGTTTTTATTGTGTTAGCGTAGCTTAAAGCTGAAAAACACAAGCATAAAACAGTAATTATAAAAGTAAAATAATAACGCATGAATAACCTCAAGGTGTTTAAAATAACTACACTTAGCAAAAAAACATGCTAGGGTAAGTAAGACAACTTCAGTAAAACACAGAACAATAAAAAGGTGAACACATATGCTATTTAATCAAACGATGATTGATGAATTTACACTACTAGCAAAATTTCCACGCGAGAGCAAAATGCAGGGAATTAAACTTCATTCAGACGCTGAACCCGCCTTACTAAGCGCAGCACAACGTTTATTCGATAAAGGGGTTATAGATAGCCCAGATGGCGGTTATTTAACTGATCTGGGCTTAGATTTAATTGAGCATGTCACTGTAATACACAGTGCGTTAAAAAGTTAGTTTGCGTCGGGTTGATTTTCTGGGGCTGCATCAATAAAGGCGGCCAATTCATTACAACGCTGATAAACGGCTGCTATTTTAGGGTAGGCAGCCATATCTACTTTAAAGCGAATGGCATTAAATACCTGTGGCACTAAACATACATCAGCTAAGCTTGGCGAGTCGCCTGCGCAAAATATATTTTTGCTATCGAGCATGCGTTCTATTTTTTCAAAACCAACTTCAACCCAGTGTCGGTACCACTTATTTTTTGCTTCATCATCAACATTGAGTTCACTACTCAAATATTTAAGCACTCGCAAATTATCAATAGGATGGATATCGCAGGCAATCGCGTAACTTAAATTGCGAATGTGTGCTTTTTGCCATGCATTACCTTGCAATAATGGTGTCTCAGGATATTGCTCTTCAAGGTACTCTAAAATTGCTAAAGATTGACCTAATACGCCGTCTTCTGTTTCTAAAGCCGGTAACAGCCCTTGAGGGTTTTTCTGTAAGTAATCTGTGCTTTGTTGTTCTGATTTTAATAAGTTAACAGGTACCAATTGATGATCAATATTTTTTAGATTTAATGCGATGCGCACGCGATACGCTGCAGATGAGCGAAAATAAGTATAAAGCTTCATAATCTGATTATCCTTGATTGCCATTAAAGTGTTTTTTGATTGTGCGCCAGCAGTCAGTGTAATTAGCTTGGCGCTCTTTACCTTCTAATGCGTATTTAGTTGGCGATATTACATAACGTGACTCAAACATAAACGCCAGCGTATTATCGTAGCGTTGTGGTTCTAAATCGGCGTTTGACGCTTTTTCAAATACGTCAGCTTCAGGACCATGTGGCGACATACAATTATGTAGGCTCATCCCTCCAGGGACAAAACCATGCTCTTTTGCATCATAAACTCCCTCAATTAAACCCATAAACTCACTCATAATATTACGGTGATAGTAAGGCGGGCGGAAGGTGTTTTCAGCCACCATCCAACGCGGTGGGAAAATAGCAAAATCGATATTCGCAACGCCTTCAGTACCCGATGGTGAAGTTAGCACGGTAAAGATTGAAGGGTCGGGGTGATCAAAGCTAACGGTATTCATGACATTAAAGCGAGCCAAATCGTATTTGTAAGGCGCACTATTGCCTGTCCAAGCAACAACATCCAGAGGTGAATGACCAATATCACAACGGAACATATTGCCATTAAATTTAGCAATAAGTTCGAAATCACCTTCAATATCTTCAAAAGCCGCTACTGGATAGTGAAAGTCACGATCATTCGCATAACCGTTGGCACCCACAGGGCCGCGCTCAGCAAGGACATAGGCATGGCCGTAGTTTTCACAAATATAGCCACGCGCAGTGTCGGTTAGTAACATTACTTGAAATTTAATACCACGCGGAATAACGGCAATTTCACCTGCTTTAATAGTTAAATGCCCAAGCTCTGTTTTAAGTAGTAGTTCACCTTGTTGCGGTACAAATAACATTTCGCCATCGGCATTATAAAAATAGCGATTGTCCATTGATTTATTGGCAACATAAACATGAATACCGATACCCGCTTGACCATTAGCGTTACCATTAGCGGCCATGGTGATAAGCCCGTCTACAAAATCTGTAGGTTTTGTTGGTACATCAATTGGATCCCAGCGCAGCATGGTTGGTGGAGTCGGTACTTCGGTAATGGGAGCGGTTCTAATTAAGCCATTGTCTATGGCTGTATAATCGCCTTGCACAACAGATGGGCGAATACGATACATCCAAGTGCGGCGGTTATCGGCGCGAGGAGCGGTAAATGCAGTGGTACTGAATTGCTCTGCGTATAAATCATATTTTACTTTTTGCGGACTAAATTGACCAATCGGTAATGCACCAGGCAGCGCTTCGGTTTCAAATTCATTGCCAAATCCGGTCATGTAGTTTAATTGTGTCGCCATTACTGACTCCTGTAAAAATGGGGGAGTGTTATATTTTTGTTATTTACGCTAAGATACTCTCAAGTGAGACTAATATCAAATACACTGATTATGACCGCTGTAAATAAAAGTGAACAGATAAAAGTCGTGTGTAAATAAATAAGTGATTCAATATGAAAATAGATTTAACGACATTTTTGCCCTATCAATTAACGCACTTAGCAACACAGGTAAGTAATGATTTTTCGAGCATTTATAAAAAAGAGTTTGATTTAACTATTCCTCAGTGGCGAATAATGGCTAATTTAGCTCAATCAGGCCAAAGCACAGCAAAGCAGTTATGTACTCAAGCAGATATGGATAAGTCGACGGTATCAAGAGCGGTAAAAGCGCTGATAGATGAAGGGCTTATTTATAGCGAGTTAAATAAGCATGATAAGCGCGCTGCATTTTTGATGTTAAGTGATAAGGGCATGGCTTTATATGAAAAAATAACGCCACAAGCATTGCAATGGGAGCAAGCATTATTAAGCTGCCTGTCAGATGGTGAACAACGCCAGTTAATCACTATTTTTGATAAATTAAAAAATAAATTACAGGCATAAAAAAGCCCACAAAGTGGGCTTTTAAATTCACTAATTTAGCTAATCAAATTAGAACGTGTAACGAACACCTACACGCATTTCCCATAAAGAGGCATCGCGTTGTACAGATTGCTCAGCACTTCGTGCGCTAAAGTCAGAATAAACGTATTGACCTTGATCATTTGTTTTAACTTTAAGCATTCTATTACCTACGAATGAGCCTTTTCTTAATACACCCCAGTCATCGTTTAACATATTCGTTAAGTTATCGATTACGAAGAATGCTTCACCTTTATGGCCGTCCATAAAGCCTGGTAACTCTTGAGTAATTTTAAAGTTAAATTTAACGAACCAATCAGAGTTCTGTTGGTTACGACCTGCGATTTCACCACGCTTAAGACCTTCAGATGCGATAAAGTCGTTAAACTCGTTTATTTCATCAGCACTCATGTCGTAAACAACATTAGGATCGTTTTCAAGCGGTACATATAGCAATTGACGCGAGCGATTAGAGTTTGCATCACCAAATGCACTATCGCTTCCGTTAAATGTGAAGCTATAAGGTAAACCTTTATATGCTTCACCAAATAGGTTGAAGCGAGTGTTATAACCATCAAAGAACTCGTGCTTATAACCTAGGTTTAATGTAAAGCGATGTGGGATTTCGTAATCAGATGATGCTACGCCAGGGTTACCTGGGTTTGATGTTGCCAAGTTACCGTAGTTTGAGCTGGCCACAGAGCTAGTCATTGGGTTTACATCATCGGCATCAGTGTAAGCGTACGATAATTGCATACTTACGCCATTATCAAACGCTTTACTTACTGCAGCTGAAATAATTGATGATGAACCGCTATCACCGTTAACATTAGTCAATAAAAGCTCGCCATCACGACCTTCAATTGATTCATATAGAGGACGGCCATCAAAGCTTACTTCACCAGTAGGGCGAAGTGCGATATCTTGCAATGTTGCAGCGTCGCGCTTATCAGTGTAAAGGTAATCTAAAGCAATTACATAATCGTTTTCAGTAGTGTACGTTGCACCTAATGAATATTTCCATTCTGATGGAATTTCAAAGTTAGGATCAACAGCATTCACTGTACCGTCACCTGAACCGATAGGCGTGTTAGCGACTTTATCAAACTGAGATTTTGGAATATCAAAACCTGGGCCCGCACCCGTAACTGTAACGTTTTCAGGAGCGAATAAATCTACACTACCAAATTGATGAGCACTGATATTGGTAATACCATCATTTGAGTAAGAGTTAGATAGCCATACATTTGGGTTACCGCCTGAGAACAAGCCAACCCCTGCACGCACTTCTAGTGCATCGGTTGCAAACCATTCAAAGCCTACACGTGGTTGAATTAAATCAATTCCGTCAAACGTTGACTGGTTACTAAAACCGTAGCGATCAGTAAAGTTTTGGTTGAAAGTAGGCTTATCATCGCTTGAATAACTATCGTAACGAAGACCAAATGTTAATGATGCATCTATATCTGAAAAGCTGTATTCATCTTGTACATAGAATGTATTTTGTGAATAAGCAAAGTTAGCAGCTGCATCTGTTGGATCGTTTGTGCCTGCAGCATTATTGTAAAATACAGCGCTGGCTATGCCTTGCTCATACGCATCGATTGATGCAAAACGCCATTCACCTTCTGTGTGTTGTACGAATTGGTTAAATACTTCTAACTTTTCGTATTCAAAACCAGCGGTAATAGTGTGCTGATCAAGATAGTAAGTACCTGAAAATTTAGCTGTAGTGGTGTCGTAGTTTAAATCATTTGATTGACGAGAATCATCAGGGCCTACATATACAGTGGCTGCTTTAGTATTGATTTGGAACTCACCAAAACCACTTGCTGCGTCTAAAGATTGAACACGTGCGTCAAGCTCTGATTTACCTAAACGAACTTCAGTTGAAAAATCGTCATTCCAATCAGAGTAAAGTGATGCAACGATTGAAGTAAACTCAGCACCTTGCTCATAAAAGTGGCTGTCAAATGCTAGCTCATCACCATCTGCATCTGATTGCGATAAAGTAAAGCCATCATTGTAGTTATAGATCAGGTTAGCGCGGTGATCATCATTGATGTTCCAGTCTAATTTTACTAAGATTTTTTCATCTTCTACTGGTGAGCTTGCTGGTGTTGCACCGGCTTCGTAACCATAAACATCACGTGTAATTTGTTTAATACGCTCGATGTCAGCCGACGATACTAAAGATGAATAATTAAACTGTTTAACACCTTCAAGTTTTTCGTAAGAGGTGAACAAGAAAAGCGTATCATTGATTAGCGGTAAACCAACGTTAAAGCCATAACGTTTTTCACTGTAATCACCGTTATCAACGTCATTACCTTCAATCTTGTCGCCTTTCATTGAATCGTTAGTGTAATCGTAGAATACACCACCGTGAATGTCGTTGCCGCCAGATTTGGTAACCGCATTGATGTTACATGATGTGAAACCACCATATTGAACATCAAATGGTGCTAATTCTACTGCTACTTGCTCGATTGAATCAAAAGAGAATGGAGCGCGAATTGTAGGGTAACCGTTTGAGCTTAAACCAAAGTTATCGTTCATGCGAACGCCATCAAGGGTTAAACTGTTAAAACGTGGGTTACCACCACCACAGTTGATTGAACCACGGCTATCATCGATAGCAACGCGAGGGTCAATACGAATAATATCTTTTAAATCACGGTTAATAGCTGGTTGATTTTCAAGATCGCTTAACGTGAATGTTGAAGCAGGACCCGTACCACCAGACATAGTGCTGATAGGGCGACCAGTTACTACAATTTGTTCAATATCTGAGATATTTTCAAGTGAAGTATTAACTGGGTAGTCGCTACCAATGTTCAAAATAATATTATTGAACTCTTGGTCAGCGTAGATGTCTGAGTCTACGATTACTTTGTAAGGACCGCCAACACGAAGGCCTTTAGCAGTAAAGTAGCCAGCGTCATTTACTTCAGTTGTTTTAACTGAGCCTGAAGGAACGTGTAGGATAGTAATTTTAGTTCCTGCAGCAGGGTTACCATTTGGCCCTTTTATTTGACCTTTAATTGCAGAAGTTGTTTCGTTTGCAATTGCAGCACCACTCACACCAACACATGCTGCTATAGCAAGTGACAGAGCTGTTTTGCGAAGTTGAATTTTCATTTTATTTTCCCGTGTAGTTAAATAAACTTTTAATAGCTTTTTTATTTTAATTTTGGATTAAGCGACCGCAAAATACACTTAACCCAAAATACTTACATAGTGTACCCCATTTGTTTGTTACAAATAAAATACAACTGTAATATTTTTATTATAAAACACTTTATTTTTGAAATTTAGCATTTTATCTATGCTTCAATATTTTACCGAGCAGATAGTAAGTAGTTTTTATGACAAACAGATGAAAAATTATTTTTTCCAAAAAAAAAGCCATTACATGTATGTAATGGCTTTTTTAATTTTAAGAGTTTTTGATGTACAGGCTATATATTAAAACTTATAGCTTACACCAATTTTAGCTTGCCAAGCAGACGAGCTAGTTTGATAGCGGCTGTAGTTACGAACATCAGCGCCGTTGTATCTAGCATTGATGATGTAACGTCCATCATCATCTAAGCCAGCAAGGTCATAAACAGCTTGGTCTGAGAAACCTAGGCGTTTTTCTACGCCCCAGTCACTGTTTAATAAGTTTGCAAAGTTATCAATCATAAAGTAAACCTCACCGCTATGACCTTTTGCAAAACCAGGGATTTCTTGTTTAACGCTAATATCCATAGTGGTAACCCATGGCTGAGTACCTGAATTGCGGTCTAGGATTTGACCACGCTCAGAAATTCCCGCACGGTTTAATAGGGTTTCAAGCTCTTCCCATGACAATCTAGAACGATCCCAATTTACGTTTGCATCTTCTGGACCTGTAGGAATATATGCTAAGTAAGCTGAACTCGAGTTAAAGTCACGAGAGTCGCCTAAATCACCATTTCTGAACATACCCATAGTATAACTAAATGGACGACCTGAACGACGTTCAAAGTAAACATTAAACTTGGTTGCATAGCCACTAAAGAACTCAGTGTTATACGCTAAGTTAACTTTAAAGCTATGTTCAACCTCATATGCACCACGAGCAGCAAAGTCTTCATTTCGGCTCTTAGTGATATTGTACTGATAGTTACTTTGTGCACGTGATGAAGAACCTGAAGACGCTTCTGTTACATCTTGATGTGCATAACTTGCTGAAATATAAAGGCCATTTTCCCACTCTTTAGCAAGTGCTGTTGAAATAATAACAGAGCGACCGTCTTCTGCTGAATTAGTCATTGCTATATCAAAGTTATCAGCTAAATCACCGCTGTAAATACTTTCATAAATGACACGCTCGCCGTCGGCTGCAACACCCACAGGTTTTATCGCAGTGTTATGCCACACAGCTTCGTTTTCTTTTTTATGATAAGCAATTTCTGCTTGCCATTTAAAGCCTTCACCCAGTAATTCAGAATCAAAGTCGTATTCAAAACCAAGTTGTGCACGGATGCTTGACGGTAGTTCAAAATTTGGGTCAACATAGTTTGTGCTACCCGCACCTTGAACTAAAGAACCTTTTATAGCGTCTGGTACTTGAGTGATATCAGCTTGATTATTAGCATAGTAATCGTCAATAACGCTCTGTGGTGCATCTACAAATGTAATGCCATCGTTTTGGAATGAGTTATTGTACCAAACGTTAGGAATACCTCCTTGGAAACGACCTACACCACCGTTAACTGTTAACGCTTCAGTTGCGTAATACTTAAAGCCAATACGCGGTAGGATGATATCTAAACCATCTAAGTTTTCTTGGTTACTAAAGCCATAGGTGCTTAAAAAGTTTTCATTGAGTGTTGGTTTATCATCAGAAGATAAACGCTCATAACGAACACCTGCCGTTACTTCTAAATCATCACCAACATAAAAAGTATCTTCAATGTAAAGCGCTAATTGATTACGAGTTGCATCGTAAGCAGTATCGTTTGGGTTATTTGTATAAGCATTACTGTAACTAAAGTCATACTCGCCTCTAAAGTTGCCTACTTCACGGTTTTCAAAACCATTAAAGTTATCAAACTCCCATGAACCCAGTGAATTAGCTGCAAAAAGGTTGTATAAATTTAACGACTCATATTGCATACCAAAGTTTATTTCATGCTCGTCCATTAAATAAGTGGCATCAAGAGAAAGTGTTAAGTTTTCTGTTGCTGAGCTATTGGCATGGCGAAACTCATCGGTGCCAAATTCATAAGAAGGACCACGGAAATACTCTTCAACTTTAACACTACCAATATCAGAATTTGTTAAGCTTCTTGATGATACATCTTTGTATGCAATACCGATTTCAGTTGAAAAGTCTTCGTTCCAATCCGAGTATAATTTGGTAGCAAAGTTATTAAACTTGGTTGCGTATGTGTAACGACTTGATGCAAGCTGAACTGATGTGCCTCCAGTACCAAAGTTTGTTTCATCTTTGTCATCTTGCCATTGATAGGTAAAATCTAAGCGATGATCATCAGCAATGTTCCAGCTTAATTTTACAAGTAATGTTTCGTTGGTGTCTTTAGGGTCGCCACCAAGAGAGTCTGTTAAGCCGTATTCGTTATTTAGAATATTAAGGAAACGGTTATAGCTTTCTTCGCTAACGTCGTATTCGTTGGTTGCGCCTGAACCTTCAAAGCCATAGTCTAAATCTAGTTCGCTAGACCATTTGTTGTAGTTAACAAAGTAAAATAAGGTATCGTCTATAAGTGGGCCGCCAACATTAAAACCGTAGCGTTTTTCAGTTTGGTTAGGTTCTACTTGTTCAACAATGTATGTACGGTGACCATCGTCATCTAAAACAGGGCGGTTATCAGCAAACACTTGAGAAATACTGTCTACATCGCCAGCAATATCTGGTGTTGATGTTTCGTAAAAACCAGAAAACTTAAGTTCGTTAGTACCTGACTTAGTTACCGCGTTAATAGTACCACCACCAAAGTTGCCTTTAGAGGCTGAAAATGGAGAAACATCAACAGATATTTGCTCAATTGCATCAAGGGCTACCGGAGGTTGCGAAGTAGGGTAGCCGCCGTAACTTAAACCAAAGTCGTCATTTTGGCCAATACCATCTACGGTTAAACCATTTGTACGTGGGTTGCTGCCGGCAAAAGTTAGCTCACCGCTGCCATTAATACTCGCAAGCGGGTTTAAACGTGCGATGTCTTTAATGTCACGATTAAAACTAGGCATGTTGTTGATGGTATCTTCACCAAACGTGCTGCTAGAACCACCTGATTGTTGGACAATTTTATAACCAGACACTTCAATTTTTTCAATATTGAGTGGTGCTAATTGCGACGTTAGTCGGTAAGTTTCGCCAAGGTTTAAAAAGATGTTTTCAACGGTGGTATCGTTAAACGTATCAGAGTCGATGATCACTGTATATGGTCCACCAACACGTAAACCATTCGCAATAAAAGTACCACTTTCATTGGTGGTTAGCTCACTGATTGTGCCGGTAGGTTGATGAACGACCTTAATTTTAACGTTTGCAGCGCTCGCACCTGAAGGTGTGGTTATTTTACCACGCATTGCAGACGAGGTGTCAGCAGCCATAGCGCTTGTTGAAACTCCTAGAGCAAGAATTACTGCTCCAGTTAATTTCGAAAGGCGAAGCTTAGTCATAATGTTGATTTCCCATTTAGATGATTTAAGTTAGAAACTGAATTTATTTTTTGGTTTGCTGTGTTAAAGCCATTTTTGATTTCTTGTTAGTAGGATCAAATAATGTATTTAACAATCCAGCTAAGCGAATTCCAGCTTGTTGCAAGCGGGTTTTCACAATAGGGGTGTTAGTGAAAATATAGTCGTAGCTAATATTCTCATCTGTTGATTTGTATATTTGTAAAGCAAGGTTATGTGACTCTTCAAGCCAACTTGTTGGCGTACTATGTAAATACTCGCTAATTAGTTCGCTGTTGTTGGTATTTATAAATTGAGCATATTCAGTAAAAGATAAATTTTCATTTTCTACTAGCTTAGTATCCCACAAGCTATGAAGATTGGTTTGTTGGTTGAAGAAAGAAACCTTAATGCGATTACCGCCCCTATCTTCAGCTCTACCTGCATGAAATGGTTGATGGCTGTCGCCGACTAGGTGCACTAAAAAACGTAAACTAAACTGCTTTGCTGCAAGGCTTGCTTTATCATCTTTCAATACTTGAATTGAATAGTGAATGCCTTCTAATATGTTTGTTACTGATTCTTTATGTTCAGTGTGGTCGTGGTTAAAGCTAAATTTTGCATTATCATCTGCATTAATATAGTGCCAGCGTGATGACTTTTTTTGCCAAAAATCACCTGGTGCAGAGCGCATTTCATCTGGCCATGTGGAAACCTGTGCTAAAGATTCACCGTTAAGATAAGGAATAAGTGCAGCTTTGGTGGTTTCGCTTATGTGCGACTCTGCAATTTTTCCAACAACGCGGTGGCCGTTTTGCCCCCACGCATTACAGTCTGTGCTTGCAAATATTGCACTAATTAAAAGTGTTAATGAAAGCGAATATTTTACATTTATCTGCATCGAGGCATCCTAGTAAGTGTGATATCTAATTTGTAAAAGCTTATAAGGTCAATTGTCCTCATTTTTTGTATTGATAGAAAGGACTCAATAAAATTCATACTTTCTTATTTAAAGTTAATTAAAATCAATGCTTTAACTTTGATGGGTAAAATTACCTATTGTAATAAGTAATTAAAATTGTTCAAATGAGTTATTACTCTATTTTAAATCGGTGTTTTTTGAATATTAAAAAGTTAATGTTGCATAAAACAGTAATTGTTACATTTATGTTTATAGCGCTGCTGTTTAGTTGGTTTGCTGGTCAAATAGTTGTGGATGAAAAAGAAATAGCCTTCCCAGTGATGATAGAAACATCAACGACATGCCAAACAACAGCAACGGCTAATCAAAATCAGCTTATAGTATTTACACCCTCAAAGTATGTTGCTCAATTACTCACTCAAAACCTATGTGATGATAAGGTTGTGGCTAAACAATATGGCTCTGTTATTGGTTATTGGGGTTACAGAACGGTGGATAGCTTAGAGTTTGTAGGCAAAGGTATTGCGGATTTAATTTTAGCTAAGAATAATATTATGGAAGCGTTTAGAGCTGAGACGACTTACAATTATCAGCCAGTGGTGGGCTTTTCAGATTACACTGCGTTCTTTATATCTTCAAAAGAAAAACCACTGATCACGAAACAATACTTTTTAGATAAAAAAATAGGCTTACTGGATTACCCTACCAGCCGCTCTGGACATATTTTGCCAAAACAAACATTTAAGCAATTAGGGCTTAATGTTGCTCAGCTAAAAATAACCTATGCCAGCTCACATAATGAATTGCGGGAACTACTGGCAAACGGAGAAGTTGACCTTATTGCCTCTTTTTGGAGAGAAAGTGATAGTAAGCGCTTCTCAGAAAATTATATTACGCCTATCAGCAGTAATATTGCAGGTACCCGTTGGTACTTAAAAATGCAGCATAACAATACCGATTTACTCTGCGCTGTTCAATCTCACCTATTGAGCATGTCTAAAGAACAATCATTTCAATACTATCAAGATGTTGAGCCATATTGGCATTGCAATAGCTACCCTGTTACCTTCAAAGGGGAGTCATAATGAATAGAGTAATACTGCCAGTATGTTTTTTTGTACTATTCATTGTCTTTTCACTGGTTTTTTATGTTTCAACAACGCAGAAGCAGCAACAGATAAACCAGTTACAAATAGCCCAAATAGAAAAACAAATCGCTTTAGACTTACCTTTACTTGATTTATCAAATGAGCTACTGAAACATTCGGGTAATAAAGCTGCGTTACAGCATTATATTCAAACAGTTAATGCTCAGATTCAAGGTACGGGTATACAGGTGGTTGCCATAGAACCAAAGCATGAGTTTAACTTATCTTTAAAAACCCATGAGTTTATTCGAAAATTAAATAGTAATAACAATGTGGTGTTTATAGTTTTATCTTTAAAGCAACCTTATTTTACGAATGATGTAATGGCTATTTATATACTGCTTTTTGTGATTAGCGCATTACTTATATACATGATAAAACAGGCAGCTATTTATCAAGGAGATAAAAAGCTCGTTACTGGTCAAGAGCTAAACACGCTAGAATCAAAGCCATTAATACTCGTGATTAATTTAAAAAGTAAAACGTTGTCCAGTAGCTATTATCCCGATCAACATGTAGCTTTGGCAAATAAGCCTTTGTGCTTTTATTTAGCACTTGTTGAGTTTTGCACTAATAATCCAGAGATAAAACTTAACCAGAATAAAAATGTACCCGAGGAGCTGCTAGAACTTGCAAATAAGTACTTTTATCGTTTGGTTGAGCTCGGGCATACCGTTAGAAAACGGCCAAACTTTAATAACAGTTTGGAAAAAACCTTAAGCGAAATACGTGCTGCACTGGATGATGTATTAAATGATTGCCCTGAGCAGAAGGAGTTGTATTATCCGCCAAAGGCATTTGGAGAGGGGTCTCGTTCACGGATGCATAGCTATGGGTTAATCAATGTAAGCCAAGGTAATATTGAAATAATAGGAAAGTAATTTCGAATTACTGCCTAGGGTAATGATTTAAGTGAGCTTAAACTAGCTTAGCTACCACATAAACCTTAATGAAGAGTGCCATTAGCATTTTAATGACACTCATTATTGTTCACATTAGATTACTACTTAGGTACAAATTCACTTGCATCAACAGGGCTGTGCTCAGCAAAAAACCGCTTTAATGCTTGTGAGTCCGTTTCATCGGTGCTTACAAATCCTGCCATTTGTGTGATTTTTGGGTAACTATCGCCACCTGAAGCGTTATATTCATTAATACTCATACGGTATGTTTTGTTTATATCAAGCGGTTTTCCAGCAATGAACACATTAGTTACCTGCTCACCTTTCAATTCAAATGCTAAGTTGTGATATTGCATGTAAGCACCAGAGTCGGGTGGAAAACGTGTCACGACATTTAAATAGGTTAAAACAACACTGCCTTTAAAGTCGATATAGGCGACACGATTTTTGAAAGGTTGTACTTTAAGTATATCTTTATAACTCACGTCACCTGCATTAATGCTATCGCGAACACCGCCACCGCTAATAATGCCAAAGTCCGCACCCACGGTGTTCATTTGTGCTTGGATGATGACGCGCGCAAGGTTTGTTTGTTCAAAGCGTACTTTGTTGCGATCTCCCTCAAGTCTGGCATTGACGAAGCCAATTTTACCTTCAATTTGCTTTGCTCCTTTTTGTTGGTACGTCGCTAAAAAGGTTTGCAGTTCTGGATCTGGTTTAATGTAATTTGCAGCAAGAACGGATTTTACGCTCCCATCTTTTTGCTTTTTATCTACGTATAAATTAACCGGTAATAATTGATAACTAAGCAGTGATAATTGGCCGTTTTCTAATTTAAACTCCGCTTTTCCCACATACTTGCCCCATTCATGGGCTTGCATTATCCAAGTTCCATTTTGCTGATCAGGTTTACAGGCTGAACCCGGTTTAAAGTTCTCATCAGTAACATTTTCAGCAGCCATACACACTGGCTCTTGAGAGTGCCCTCCAATGATCATATCAAGAGCATTTTTATCTAAAGAGCGAGCTAAGGTGACATCACCCGGGGCATTGATCCCATAATTAGCATCTACGTAATGTCCCATGTGGGTTACGGCAATGGTAATGTCGGGATTGTATTTTGTTTTTAGGGTTTGGGTAAGTGAGGCGGTAATTTCAACAGGATCTTTAAAATCTAAGTGACCAATGTATTGCGGGTTACCAATTTTAGCAGTATCTGTGGTTGTTAAACCAATAACGGCAATGGTTAAGCCGCCTTTTTTGAATATTTTATAGCGCTCAAAAACAGCTTTATCAGTTTGTTTATCGAAAATATTGGCAGATAAAAGCGGGAAGTTAGCCCATTGCTGTTGTTTTTTTAATACACTTAATGGGTTGTCAAACTCATGATTACCTAGTGCCATTGCGTCATAGCCAATTTTCGACATACCTCTAAAATCGGGCTCCGCAAATTGCAGATCTGATTCAGGTATGCCGGTATTAATATCGCCACCTGATAATAATAACACCTGATGTCCTTGTGCTTTTGCATCAGCTCTTAGCTGGTCAATTAAGGTTTTACGCGCAGCCATGCCATATTCGCCTTTTTCGTTATGCCAAAAGCGACCGTGGTTATCATTGGTATGAAGAACCGTTAAATAGTGTGCTGTAGGTTTATTGACAGCGTCGCTGGCACAGCCAGACAAGCCAAGGAGAAAAACAAGAAAAACAAGAGTACGCATAAAATACCTATCGATGAATAAAAGCTCAATCTAGTAGGCGGCTAGTTTAAACTAGTTCGAGGTTAAAAAAACGCACTTCTTTATGTTTTTTCAGCCAGTGAGGCTTCACGCTGCTGCTCTACAACTCGGTTTCTTCGGGCAAGTTCATCTCGTGCATATTGAGATTTTTGGTGATTAATATCAATCATCCATTTCAAAAAACTAACTGGCAATTGGGTGTATGGTTCACCTTGGTGTAGGCCAAAGTCACAAATAGTCGTGTTGTTAGTCATTGTTATTTACTCCTATCATTGTGTAGGCTGATAATAACAAAAAAAGAGTGATTGATAAGGGTCTTTTTAAGTACCTTGCTAGGTTTAAAGTTAATTTAAAAAGAGTAATCGTGATGTACACCAAGGCACTAAGACAATTAATTATCCATAACGTGTTTCAAATTAAAATGTAAACAGTTGTAACTGTAGTGTAATTACTTTGCTATGAATTGTAGCGTTAAGTACTTATGTATCGATTTATAAAATGAATCACACTATTCTATGACGCATAAAATATTAATTCTAATGACAATAAAAAATAGGAATAGTAATGAAGAAGCTTATATTAGCGTCAATTCTAGCTGCAGCCAGTTTTTCAAGCACAGCAACCATAGTCGAAATGCAAACGAGCCAAGGAACAATAGAAATTAACTTGTTCGATCAACAAACGCCTAAAACAGTAGAAAACTTCCTAAGTTATGTTGATGATGCTGCATACAACCAAACGGTAATACATCGCTCTATTGATAAGTTTATCATTCAAGGAGGGGGCTTTACTTTCTCTGACAAAATGGATCCAATTACAACCAAGCCTGCGGTAATAAACGAACCTGTTTACTCAAATGTAAAAGGCACAATTGCTATGGCAAAGCAGGGCGGTAATGAAAATAGCGCTACTAGCCAATGGTTTTTTAATATGAGTGATAACAGCCAAAACTTAGATTTACAAAATGGTGGGTTTACAGTGTTTGGACAAATAACAGCGCAAAGCCAAGAAACCTTAGATAAAATTGCTGCCTTAGTTCATTGTTCAGAAGTGCCATTAGTTGGTATTACTCAAGCGCAATGTTCAGATGAAAATGTGGTTATTAGTAATGAAAACTTGGTATCAATTCAAAGTGTGGTTGTGCTTAGTGATGCTCCTAATTCAGCACAAAACTTAACACCTAAAGAGAATACATTAATTGATAACGTAGAAGTTACCCCACCACAAAGTTCAGACTCTAGTGGCAGTATGGTATGGTTATTAGGTGCACTATTACTAGTAGTACCTCGTTTGAAACGTGCTAAGTAAACTTTAATAAATAACGGCGAATGACTAAATTCGCCGTTATTTTTGTTTAATTATAAAGTATGCCCAGCACTAGCAAAGTCCACATTACAAACACAGATAGGCAACCAAGTAAAAATACTCTAAAACGGGTTCTTAAATGATTACTACCAAGGTGAATGAGGCTATGAATAATCCGTGTCGCTACAAATAAACAGGCAAGTACTGCAATACTGACACTTGCCGTATTAAGCTGTAAAGCAAGTAAACATCCCGCATAAAAAAGCACAGGTATTTCAAATTGATTGCTAAAATTACGATCAGCAACCCTCACATGATCGCCTGCATTATCGAGGCGCATAGCAGCAAAGTCGCTTAACTGTATTTGTTTATTTTTAGCCGCTGCAAAACGACGTTTTCCCATAATCACCATAACAACTAATGAAAGTGTTACTTGCACAAACATGGCTATTATTATTATCTTTTCCATAACTTACCTTATTATTTTCTTTGAGTATTCGATTGTTATTCACAATGTGTTACATAATTAAGTGCTAATTAGTAGCATAGTATTAATTGATAATGGTAGTTTATAGCTGATTTAGTCTTTTTAAAACGCTAATACCCTATTCTACGATAACGGATAAAACTAAAATGAAACACATCATCGGCTTAAGTGCAATTGCACTAGCAATATTAAGCGGTTGTTCGAATACCGCCACTCTTTCTCAATCATCACAAACCTCACTTTTATCACCAACGCTGGTTGTTAGTCCTAACGATAACCGTGAATACAAAACCTTGAAACTTGCTAACGATATTGAAGTGATTTTAGTCTCTGATCCAAGCGCTGAAAAATCAGCCGCTTCATTAAGTGTAGGTGTAGGTCTATTACATGACCCAATGAGCCAACAAGGCATGGCGCATTACCTAGAACATATGCTGTTTTTAGGCACTGAACGATATCCTGATACCAAAGGGTATTCTGATTTTATGACTAAAAATGGTGGCGCGCACAATGCTTATACTTGGCTCGATATTACCAACTACATGTTTAAAATTAATAACGATGCGTTTGATGAAGGGCTAGACCGCTTTTCAGACTTTTTCAAAGCCCCAAAGCTTTACCCAGAATACACAGAAAAAGAAAAAAACGCAGTAAATGCTGAATGGTCAATGCGTCGTGAAATGGACTTTTTCGGCCAATTTAAACTTGCACGTAAAATGATGGGTGAGCATCCGGCTAACCGATTCTTAATTGGTAACCTTGAAACCCTAGGCGATAAAACTGATAGTTCATTACACAAAGAAACAGTTGATTTTTATAATAAATATTACTCATCAAATATTATGAAAGTGGCGCTGATTTCGAACTTACCAATTTCAGAAATGCAGAAAAAAGCACAAAAATACTTTGCTGACATTGAAAATAAAAATATTGAAAAGCCAAGTGTTACTGCTAGCTTAGATTTTGATAATGCCGGTGGTAAACGTGTTTTTTACTCACCAAATGAAGACGTAAAACAACTACAACTCGATTTCACAATTACTAATAACCAAAATGAATTTGCAGTAAAACCTAATCGCTTTGTTGCCTATTTACTTAGTAATGAAATGCCAGGTAGCCCAGCACAATTATTACGTGATAAAGGTTGGGTATCTCAGTTATCAGCGTCTGCCTCTCCAAATCAGTATGGTAACTATGGCTCTTTAAATGTGAACATAGAGCTGACTGATGAGGGGATGAAAAACCGCGAATCAATTGTCGCGACAATCATGCAATACATTGACTTGATTAAGCGTGAGGGCGTTAATAGTAAGTACTTTAATGAAATTCGCACGTCGTTAAATAACCAGTTCAAATTTTTAGAAAAGGGCGATGAGTTTAACTATGTCAGTGCGTTGACTCAAAGCATGCAAGATTACCCGTTAAATCATGCGATAAACGCACCGTACTACTATGCTCAATTTGATGCTGATGCGGTGAACAATGTACTTAAGCAACTTAATGCCGATACACTTCGCATCTGGTATATTTCTCAACAGGAAGAAACAGATTCTGAGCTGCATTTTTACGATGGTAAATATAAAATTAACGATATTAGCGATGCAGAAATTGCCAGCTGGGAAAAACCAAGTGATTTTAATTTAGCCTTACCAAGTGTTAACAATTTACTACCAGAGAGTTTTGCTATTAAAACGCAAGCTTTTAAAGAGCAGAAGCATCCTGAGCTTAGCTATGATAAAAACGGCGTAAAAATTTGGCGCCAAGCAAGTCAGCAGTTTGCAGAGCAGCCTAAAGGTTTAGTTGAGGTGTATATCAACACGCAAACAGGTTTGCATGATATTAACTCAACCGTACTTTATTCTGTTTGGGCTGATCTGTATAACACTCAATTAAGTCAGTTACGAACTGAAGCTGCCATTGCTGGTATGAACGTTAATTTAAGCTCAAGTAATGGATTGGTGCTATCGTTAAGTGGTTTTACCGATAAACAAGATATTTTACTTAAACAAGCGTTAGCTGGGTTTGACGATGAAATTTCAGCACAAGCGTTTAATCAAGCGATTGACCGTTATCAACGTGATCTACTAAATCAACAAAAACAGTTCCCGTATGCACAAGCATTTGGTGAGTATTCTAAGCTAACTCGTACTGGTAGCTTTGATACAGGTGCGCTTATTAATGCTGCAAAAGCACTAACGCTTGCAGATTTACAGACCTTAAAGCAAAGCACGTTAGCGAATAATAACTTACGTGTATTTAGCTACGGTAATTACAATCAAAAAGACATTGATGCTATTGCTGCTGAGTTAACGGCTATTTTACCAAGCAGCCATACTCAAACTGAGTTTGCACGTAGTAAAGCATGGTTACCGCAACTAGGTGAAGCGCGTGTATTACACAAAGATATTGATGTAGCCGATGTAGCGGTGGTCGATATGACTATCCACCCAACACCTGGTTACAAACAAAAAGCACAGGCAGCTGTATTACAAGGGCACTTTAGAACAATCGCGTTTGATAAAATGCGTACTGAAGAGCAACTTGCCTATGCAGTAGGCGCATTAGCGCGTCCTATTGAAGATTACTCTGGTATTGGTTTATTTATCCAAACACCGGTGAAAGGGCCAAAAGACATTCAAGTACGCTTTGATAAGTTCAAAAAAGAGTACGCTTTAGAGCTTAATGCCATGAGTGAAGAAACATTTTCACAGCTTAAAAATGCAACCTTGGTATCGTTAAAAGAGCAGCCCAAGAATTTAAGTGATGAAATGAGCCCGCTTATTAACGATTGGTACCGTGAAAACTTTGATTTTGATTCAAAACAAAAATTAATTGCAGAGGTGGAAAAAGTCACACTTGCTGATATTAAAGATTACTACCAGCAAACAATGTTAAATCCAAAAGCAGCTCGTTTAAATGTGCAGCTACGCGGCACTAAGTTTAGTGATAGCGAGTTTGCTGATTTACCAAACCAAACTAAAGTGACGAGTTTAGATGCCTACTACAGCGATATAAAATTGCAAAAGTAAGTTGAAATTACTTTAAAACCAAAAACCCAGTCACTGTTGACTGGGTTTTGTTTTAACGGTGCTATATTTTTGGCTAAGTATGACTTTAATTAAATACTCACTTTAAGCCATTAGTAAAAAGCCAATGATGGCTAAAGCTGCAGCAATGAGTGTATAAGGTAATTGAGTCACGGCATGACTGATTAAATTACATCCTGAGCCTTGAGCTGCCAGCACGGTAGAGTCAGAGTAAAAACAGGCTTGGCTGCCAAATGAAGACGCTGAGAGTAATGCGCCAATCACCAATGGAATATTTGCATCAACAGCGGTTGCCAGTGGCATAACAATAGGGATTGAGACCGCAAAAATACCCCAACTTGACCCCGTCGCAAACGCTAATATCGACATCGCAACAAATACCACCGCGGGTAAATAGCCAGCGGTCATATATGGACTTAAGCTGCCAATTACAAATTGTGGTAAACCAATCAAGTCACATACGTCTTTAAATATAAAGGCGGCTATTACAGTCCCAATTGCCGGGATCATACTTTTAAAACCATCCAGCATACGCTCTATCATTTCGCTAAAGCTCATTAATTTTTGTAACGCGTAAAATGATAAAGTAACAGCCATTGTCGCTAAAAGGCCTTTGTATACGTCTATTTCAAAGTAAACAGTAAATGCCACTAACAAAATAATCGGCAATAAAAAGTTATATAACTTACCTTTGGGATCAGCATCTTCAAAGTGTTCTTCTGCTGCTTTAACTGCGTATTCATCCGCCGTTTGTACCTCAGTATAAAGCGCAGGCTCTAAAGATGGAGCGTGAGTAAGCGCAAGTTGTTCTGCTTTTTTCATAGGGCCAAAAGTAGGGATCACACCTGCAATAACCAGCACCACAGTCAGCACCGCAAACCATGCATAAAACATGTAAGGAATAGCCTGCATATAAACGGCAATGCCTTGGCCTTCTTCTGCAATACCGTTATCAACTAATAAGCCACCAAAAAATACAGCCCATGTTGATAGAGGGACTAACACACAAATAGGCGCAGCTGTTGAATCAACCACGTAGGCGAGCATTTCACGGCTTACTTTAAATTTATCAGTGATCCGTTTCATGGTTTCACCCACTGTGAGCGCATTGAGGTAGTCATCAATAAAAATAACCAAGCCTAAACAAAAGGTCATCAATAATGATGAGCGCTTGCCACGCGTATATTTTAAAGCCAAAGTACCAAATGCAGAAGCGCCTCCTGTACGCACCAATAACGCAATTAGCGCGCCAAAACCACCACACACTAAAATAAGCCAACCAATGGTTTCGTCTGTCATTACTTTTAAAGAGGTACTCGCAAAACTGGTGAGTATTTGTTTAGGATCGGCTATTAACAGCCCAACTAAAGCACCAACCAGTAACGATAAAATAGGACGGCGTAATACCACAGCCAATACAACCACTACCGCAGGCGGCAGCAAACTTAACGCAGAAGGTTCAAGCATTTATAAGATCACAAAATTAAAAGCAAATTGCTTATACAAAAACAAAGAAGATGATAAGTTTGTTGTTAAATCATTTTCCAAGTCACTGCTTTTGCACGCGTGGAGGGCACTTAAAACAATTATGTTAAATTAATAGTTTGAGTGAAACGCGTTGGCTTTGGCGCCAGACGGAGCAAGGAATGCATGCCGCTATTGTTGTGCCTTTAAAAACATCGGCGCAAAAATAATCTTCTTTTTTATTTCAGTCAATAAAAATATTGGATCGTGAAAAATTTTATCAGGAGTCATTGTGAATATTGCATATACAACAGAGCGTCTGAACCTTCGCTTTGCACAAATAGCTGACGCGGCTGAGTTACTTAAGTTAGTTAACCAGGCCAACTTTATTAAATACATTGGTGATAAAGGTATTTATACCCTAGACGACGCTAAAAAATACATCAAAGACAGTTTTATAGCTGCCCATAAAGAGCACGGTTTTGGGCCTTATATCATCACACTCCATGATGAAACAATCATTGGTATTGTAGGTTTTTATCAGCGAGCGACTATGCAATATCCCGACTTGGGGTTTGCGCTAAAAGACAGTTTTGAAAAAAAAGGTTATATTTTTGAGGCGGCAACAATACTTTTAAATAACAGACATAAATTAGGTATAAAAGATGTATGCGCAATTACTTCAACGGCTAATTTAGGGTCTCAAAATGTACTATATAAACTAGGTTTTACTGAGGTGGGTAAGGCAGTCATCAATGCTGATAAAACCGCCATCAAAGTATTTATTTATGATTGAGTCTTGTTTTTTCAATTGTGTTTGCCACATTTGAATTTATCTCTAGCCACATTTTTTCAAGGGTAGCGACTAATGAATCGTAGCCATCGTCATCTATTGGCGTCACATTTGAGAAGTTATGAATGCTTAGTAAACGTCTGCCTGATTCTGGGTGGGTATAATACAAACGCCATAGCCCTGAGATATCTGCGTTACCTTGCAGATCGCCGTTAAAGTGATGTAATTCATATTCTAGTTCATAAAATATTTGTTGTTGTTGGTCGGTGATGACTGGCAACCCTTTTATAACCATCCAGTTGCTCATGGCATTAAATAATGTTTGTTGCGCAGTTGTTGTAAGCATTACATCCGGCGATTCGCCCCACAAATGATAATTAGCAGCATGAACTTGATTATTATCTACTTTCATCGCAATACCCCGGTTATTCAATGCCCCGCTTAAGGTAACTGTGTGCACCCTGAGTTGTGCTTTTGTATCTTGCACATTTCGCGAAGAGTCAGTTATGGGTTGTTCAAATTGGTAATATTGAGTTGCAGTTTGAATAGCCGAGCTACAACCACTTATAATCAAACCAGCTAAAATTAAAAATAGTGCTTTCATTATTGTTTCCTTGGTTGCGGGTCGCTAGGCAGTGACTTATCAAAAATGAGCATGTTAGGTTGTTCGTTTAAACCACGAGTAAGTGGTTGGAATTCTTCAGATAAACGCTTAATTTGCAGCAGTGTTTGTTCAAGCTGGTGGTGCATTTGTGAGCCTGCTTGATAGCTTGCCATGGTTTTATCAAACTGCCGCATGGTTATTTCAAATTGCTCCATGCTTTTGGTTATTTTTTCGAGATTACGATTAAAGTCACCGGGTAAATTTTGGGTGTCAGGTTTACTTAATAATGTGCGCATTTCACTGGCCAACGCTTGATACTCGCTGAAAGTTGTTTGCATTTTCGCCAAGCTGTCTTCAATTTTTAAATTATTTACCTTATTCAGTACATCAGACACTTGGTCAGCAAGCACCGTTATACCACTAGATACACTCGGGAACACATCGTATTGAGCAAGCTTTTTAAGCTTGCTTTTAGGAGTGTCTGTATAAAAGTCAAAGTCGACGTACACTGCACCAGTGAGTAAATTCCCCGGTTTAAGCGATGCTCTCATGCCATTTTCAATCCATTCATTAACGCTTGTTTTCCAATATTCTTTTGCTACTGAGGTGATGTGGTAAAGACGTCCATATTCGACTTTTATTAATACCGGAACCGCAGTGTTTTTAGCGCGAAAATGGGCGGGCTTACCATCTATAATTACATTGGCTGGTGCTTCAACTACAGTACCTACGCGAGTACCGCGATACTCTACTGGGGCACCTACACGTAATCCTCGAATAGATTGTTCAAATTCAATAAGGTAATAATCAAAATCATAAAAGCGCTCTTCTAGAGCTTGTTTGTAACTTTGGCTTAAAGAAAAGCTATGGCCGTCTTGCGCTAAATCGCCAGGAGCCTGCTGCTCAGGTAGTCCGACAGAGATCCCCCCTTTCAATAATTTGCTTAAAGAACCAGTGTTAATGTTGATACCATCTGCGGAAAGATCTATTTCTATACCTGAGTTAACCCAAAAAATAGAGTTTAAGGTGATCAAGTTCTCATAGGGGGCTTTAATAAAAATACCGTATTGCATTGCTTGGTTTTTCCAATCAAAAGTAGCGGTTTCTATTTGGCCTACTTTATAGTTTTTAAAAAATATGCCAGTACTCACATCGAGTACTTCTGCATTGTAACTGAGCAACTTAAAACGCCCACCTTGAACATCTTTGCCTATTAATGCAGGCTCTTCTTGAAGTTTAAACTGCTTCTTTAGTTGTTTACTTTCGCCTGGCGAAAACTCTAAATAAACGCCTGAGAGCAAAGTGCTCATGCCACTAATGCCAGTTTCATCTATGCGAGGTTTTACCACCCAAATACGGGCATCTTCAGTTAGCAAGTTATCGTAGTTTTTATCTATTTGTGCTCTGGCTATCACGCTGTCTTGACTGTTGGAGAGGCGTACGTGATCAATTTGTCCTATTTTAACACTGCGTACTTTAATTTCTGTTTTACCGGCAACAATGCCCTCGGCTTGCGGCATAGAAATATAGATTGTTTGCCCTTTATTTAATTGGTACTGATAAAGCATCCAAATACCTACCAATAAGGCAACCACGGGAATAATCCAAATCGCAGAAATACGTGTTTTTTGTGCTACGTTGGCTGTTTTAGTCATGCTTTATTCTCTGCGTTTTTATTTTTAGGTGAATCCCACAGTAAACGAGGGTCAAATGCGTGTGCTGCCATCATTTGGCATAATACCATAACAGTAAAAAAGACGATGCCTAAACCCGGTATAACCGACATCAAATTTCCTAGCTGCACTAATGCAACTAATATAGCCACAACAAACACATCAATCATAGACCATTTTCCTATAAATTCAGTAAGTTGATACACTTTTGTGTAACCTTTTGTATGCAGGTTGGCAGGTTTTGTAACCATAAAACATAAAAAACTTAAAATGAGCGCTTTCGCTAATGGCACTACCACACTTGCAAAAAATATAATCAGCGCAATAGGGTACGAGCCGCTATTCCATAAGGTAATAACACCAGAAATAAGCGTGGCAGGGGTTTCATCCCCAAGGCTGATAGTGTACATAATGGGCAGTAAATTCGCGGGAATATAACAAATTACAGAGGTAACTAGCCAAGCTGCTGCTTTTTGAACGCTGTAGGGGTTTCTTAAGTAGGTTTTACTATGGCAACGAGGGCAGATTAGGTCAACGCTCAACTGGTGGCAAACATGGCAGGCTTTTATATTATCGTCTATTGCACGTTCTGCGCCTGCACTACTTTGAAGCCGAGTTGCCGGACTTACCTGCGACCACAACCTTGCACGATTTAGCCGTGTTAACGCACTAACATAAAAAATTACAAATCCCACATAGGCAAAAAAGCTGGTACCAAAACTAACCTCAGCCAATGACATTATTTTTACCATACTGACCAAAACACCAATCAAAAAGATTTCTGACATGATCCAAGGCTCAAGGGTTAAGGTAAACTTTAATAGCCTTCTGGCGAGCGCTTGTGGCAGCGCTTTGAGTACCCCTAAATGTAAAGGGATCAATATAATGAGCAAACTCATAGGCAGAATAATAATGCTGATATCAATAAACAGGCCGAGCAGGTCACTATCATAATTAAATAGAATGCGAGCAGCGTCAGGTAGGGTAATTGTTTGGGTAATACCATTGCTACTAAAAGAAATAAACGGATAAAACATACTGCTGAGTAACATCAGCAGTGCGCTGAAGCTCAACGCGACAATTTCGGTGTCATGATTAATATTAACACCGCGAATTTTGTGGTTACAGCGAGGACACACCGCAACCTGTTTGGCATTAATGTCGGGAATATCAATGATAAGATCACAGCTTGGGCAGGCAGTTTGCAAAATGTTAGCTTATAATTAAATCAATACAATAAAGTGTGCAATATTTGCGATTTAAATACAAATACTAAGGTAAAAATTACTTATTATTTATATTAAAAAAGTAGCGTATGACTTAAATTAATTTAACTGAGGGATGCAAGTGAAAGTCATTTTATTTTTTATGCTTTTTGGACTAAGTTCTGCTGCATTAGCTTTTGCTAAAGACCAAGCGTCATCAACCATTCATGTAGCCGCTAATCCTACTATTTCACCCTACGTTATTAGCTATAACGATTCAGGCATTCAAATTGAAATTGTTAAGGCAGCGCTACGCGACCAAAAAATCAATGATATTAAGGTTCATTATATGGCAAATCAGCGTAGCGACAGCTCTTTGGTTCAGGGCAGTATAGACATTGCATTAAACTACACCGGCAATTTAATTGCGGGTGTTTATAAAAGTGAATCTGTTATTAACTATGAAAATGTGGTGGTAAGCCTTAAAAGGAAAAATTTTACAATTGATTCGGTGTACCAGCTTGCAACAAAAAGCGTACTTGCCTTTCAAAATGCACCTGCTTTTTTACCTCAGGAGTTTGGTAATAATTTGCATAGTTTAGGAGGGTACGAAGAAGTACTTAATCAACAGGCGCAAATACATCATTTAATGGCAGGGTGGGTCGATACAATCATTATTGATAGGCGCATATTTTTTTACTATTTAAAAGAGTATCAAAAAAACCATACGACTCAAGATTATGTTATCCATACTATTTTCCCGTTTTCTGAAATGCCTGCGTATTTTAACGATGATGGCCTCAGAAGCCGTTTTGACAAAGGCTTAGCTAACATAATTCAAAGCGGTGAATATCGCACCATAATGCTTAATTTAGATAAACAATATACCCAGCGCGACTTCACTCGTTTTTAATTGTTAATCAAATAAAGCCACGGTTTGGCGGGTGAGCGCAATAAGCTCGCCCGATTGCGACCAAATACAGCCATCTTCAAGTCCGTAGCCATCTTTTGAATGATGAGTGATTGCTTCAAAGCCTAACCATTCACCCGGCGCTAAGTTAGGCGCTTGTACAAATTCTAAATACCACGACATACTACTTGCCGGTGCTGGTTGTTTAAACATTTGCAGCAAGGTTGGCGGCCATGCGTCAGTAAGGGCAATAACATGGGCTTCTGTAATTGCTTCTGGCGTATGTTTAAAGCGCATCCAACCACCTAAATGAGAGGTTTCAGCACTGCTAAACGGCATGGCTCCTTGTTGAGGGCATAAATCAACATGTTGAAAAAACTCTGGCATTTGCCCAGGAACAAATCCTAAACAGTGACGTTCGTTCACAGGGTGCAAGGTTAAAGACTTTGATACCGGTACATTAATTGATGAATTACGGTTTTTAGCAAAACAGGCCTGCACAATAACGCATACTGCGTCATCTTGAATAGCTTTGGCGAGCACTTGGGTACTGCTTTTTCCTTCACGTAATATTTCTACCGACAAAGAAAATGGCTTTTCAGCCAATAATGGGCCGACAAAGTTTGTACTTAAAGAAAGCAGTCGTCTTGATGAATCAACGTTATTGCGCATTGCTTGATAAAGAAGCGCCGCTGAGAGTCCGCCAAAAGCAGTTCGACCTTGGCACCAATTAGCAGGAAACTGCATAGTATTGGTTTCTTGGTCCGTTTTTTTACTTGCTAGGGCTGCTTGTTGTAATAATTGTTCAAAGTGCACAAATAATGTCCTTTTGGTGTTGTTTGCTGAATTTATATCATACCCAAACTCATCAGACCAGATAATAAGGACCCTCCTAAATAACAAAAAACGAGCAATCCTTACTCTTTTTAGGGTTATTTAGTAAATAAATTAAAAAAAATGAATTTTTTTTCATTTTTACAGTTGAATTAAGTTTGTGGCATCCCTATTAACTAGTCATCGAACGTATTAACGAATTTAGAAGTTGGAGAAGATTCATGGGTAGAATTATTGGAATCGATTTAGGTACTACTAACTCTTGTGTTGCAGTACTTGATGGTGATAAAGCACGTGTTATTGAAAATGCGGAAGGCGATCGCACAACCCCGTCTATTATTGCTTACACGCAAGACGGTGAAACGTTAGTAGGTCAACCTGCAAAACGTCAAGCGGTAACTAACCCAACAAACACATTGTTCGCAATTAAGCGTTTAATTGGTCGTCGTTTTGAAGACGAAGAAGTACAACGTGATATCGGCATCATGCCTTTCAAAATTATCAAAGCTGATAATGGCGACGCATGGGTTGAAGCGGGCGGCGAAAAACGCGCTGCACCACAAATTTCTGCTGAAGTACTGAAAAAAATGAAGAAAACAGCTGAAGACTTCTTAGGTGAAGAAGTAACTGAAGCGGTAATCACAGTACCGGCATACTTTAACGATTCACAACGTCAAGCAACTAAAGATGCGGGCCGTATTGCGGGTCTTGAAGTTAAACGTATTATCAACGAGCCAACGGCTGCAGCACTTGCATACGGTATGGATAAAAACCGTGGTGAAAACGTAGTAGCAGTATATGACTTAGGTGGTGGTACTTTCGACTTGTCAATCATTGAAATTGATGAAGTCGAAGGTGAGCACACATTTGAAGTTCTAGCGACTAACGGTGACACTCACTTAGGTGGTGAAGATTTCGATAACCGTGTAATCAACTACTTAGTAGCTGAATTCAAGAAAGATCAAGGTATCGACTTACACAATGATCCACTTGCAATGCAACGTGTTAAAGAAGCAGCTGAGAAAGCTAAAATTGAGCTTTCATCAGCACAATCTACAGAAGTTAACCTTCCGTATGTAACCGCTGATGCGTCAGGTCCTAAGCACATGAACGTGAAATTAACACGTGCTAAGCTTGAGTCACTAGTTGAAGATTTAATAACTAAGTCAATTGAACCGCTTAAACGCGCGCTGGCTGATGCAGACCTAACAGTGAACGATATCAACGATATCATTCTTGTAGGTGGTCAAACACGTATGCCACTTGTTCAAAAAACAGTAGCGGAGTTCTTCGGTAAAGAGCCACGTAAAGACGTTAACCCTGATGAAGCAGTTGCAGTAGGTGCAGCGATTCAAGGTGGTGTACTTGCAGGCGACGTGAAAGACGTACTATTACTAGACGTATCACCATTATCTCTAGGTATTGAGACTATGGGTTCAGTAATGACGGCACTGATTGAGAAAAACACCACGATTCCTACTAAGAAATCGCAAACATTCTCAACAGCAGAAGATAACCAGTCTGCGGTAACCATTCATGTGCTACAAGGTGAGCGTAAGCGTTCAAGCGATAACAAATCTCTAGGTCAATTTAACCTAGAAGGTATTCGCCCAGCACAACGTGGTACACCACAAATCGAAGTAACATTCGATGTGGATGCGGATGGTATCTTACATGTATCTGCTAAAGATAAAGACACAGGAAAAGAGCAAAAAATCACCATTCAAGCGTCTTCAGGTCTAAGTGACGAAGAAGTTGAAAAGATGGTTCGCGATGCAGAAGCACATGCTGAAGACGATAAAAAGTTTGAAGAGTTAGTAGCTGCACGTAACCAAGCTGACGCACTTGTTCACGGTACACGTAAACAAATTGAAGAAGCGGGTGATGCACTACCAAGCGAAGACAAAGAAGCAATTGAAGCGGCTGTTGTTGACCTTGAAGGTGCTATTAAGAGCGACGACAAAGCAGAAATTGAAGCTAAAACACAAGCGCTTGCTGAAAAGTCTCAAAAACTAATGGAAATTGCCCAAGCTAAAGCACAACAAGCAGGTGGTGATGCCGGTGCAGAGCAACAACAGTCTGCTAAGCAAGACGACGATGTTGTTGATGCAGAGTTCGAAGAAGTTAAAGACGACAAGTAATTGTTACTAACGCTTCTCGCTAACCGAAAACACTACGACTACATTGTGTGTTTAAGTTAGGATGAACACCTGAGGCGCGTAGGCTAAAGCTTAACGCGCCTTTTGTATGTAAGAGATGTAAGTAAAGTGCTTTAAAAATTCAATGATAAATCGATATGATTTATCGGTTTGTCCAGCAGCTAGCGCTGCACATAGAAAAGAGTAGTGTGATAGATATGTCAAAACGCGATTATTACGAAGTCCTCGGCGTAAGCAAAGATGCGAGTGAGCGAGACATAAAAAAAGCGTATAAACGCTTAGCGATGAAATATCATCCAGATCGTACCGCCGGTGATAAAGACCTTGAAACCAAGTTTAAGGAAGTAAAGGAAGCTTACGAAATACTAACAGATTCGCAAAAGCGTCAAATGTATGACCAATACGGCCATGCTGCCTTCGAACAAGGCGGTGGCGGTGGTCACGGTGGCTTTGGCGGCGGCCAAGGTGATTTTGGTGATATTTTTGGTGATGTATTCGGTGATATTTTTGGAGGCGGCGGTGGCCGACGCCAATCTCGCCAGCAGCGTGGTTCAGATTTACGTTACAACATGGATTTAAGCTTAGAAGAAGCGGTTCGTGGTAAAGACGTTGAAATTAAAGTACCGACTTGGGTTAGTTGTGACCCGTGTGATGGCAGCGGTGCCAAAGCGGGTTCTAAGCCAAAAACATGTACAACATGTCATGGTGCTGGCCAAGTACAAATGCGCCAAGGCTTTTTTGCCGTACAACAAACATGTCCAACATGTCATGGACAAGGTCAAATTATTTCAGATCCTTGTAACAAATGTCATGGCCAAGGCCGTGTAGAGAAAACCAAAACACTATCGGTAAAAATTCCAGCAGGTGTTGATACAGGTGACCGTATTCGTTTATCTGGCGAAGGTGAAGCTGGTATGCACGGCGCACCAGCAGGTGATTTGTATGTTCAAGTGTCGGTTCGTGAACATAAGATATTTGTTCGTGAAGCGAACAACTTATACTGTGAAGTGCCTATTAGCTTTACTACAGCAGGCCTTGGCGGTGAAATTGAAGTGCCAACATTAGATGGCCGTGCGAAACTTAAAATACCTTCAGAAACACAAACGGGCAAAATGTTCCGTATGCGTGGTAAAGGTGTTAAGTCTGTACGTAGTGGTGCTCAAGGTGACTTAATTTGTAAAGTGGTGATTGAGACACCTGTGAATCTTAACGAGCGTCAACGCGACCTGCTTACTGAACTTGAAGAAAGCATGGGCAAAGATAGCTCAAAAAACCGTCCAAAAGAGCAAGGCTTTTTTGATGGTGTTAAAAAGTTTTTTGATGACCTGACTAAGTAATTATTAGGGTTAACAGAACTTAGGTAAAAACGGCGCTTTTTTAAGCGCCGTTTTTTTGTTTAATATGGTAAGTTATCAGAAATTTATTAAGGACAATATCAGATGACCCCTGCAATTGAACAGCTAAAAAAATCCCGAATTAAATTTGATATACTCAGCTATGAGCACGATGTAAACAATACTAATTACGGCCTTGAAGCAGTTGAAAAGCTAAATCTTAATAGCGCTCAAGTATTTAAAACGCTGGTGTTAGAAACCTCAGAACAACAACTAATTGTTGCTGTGACGCCAGTTACTCAGCAGGTTAATTTAAAGCAATTGGCTAAGCTCTGCGCAGTAAAAAAAGTAATGCTGGCAGAGCCGCAAAAAGTACAGGCAAGTACAGGATATATTTTGGGAGGCGTTAGTCCTCTTGGACAAAAAAAGCGCTTAAAGACCTACATACACTCAAGCGCATTAGACTTTGATACTATTTATGTGAGCGCAGGTAAGCGAGGACTTGAAATTACACTCAGCCCAGCATGCTTAGCTGAGCTTATTCAAGCTTCGTTTGGTAATTTCTAATGCTGACTTAATTATCAAACTTGCGTCGTGTAAATAAAACTGATTATTTGCTTCAACAGCTTTAGTTAACTAATGTAAATACTACCTATAGCAGTTTTTGTTAATTCATTTTAATGAAGATTTGTTTGTACCTACTTTGGTTAATCATTCGTATGAGAATATTAGTTGTTGATGACATGCCATTAATGCGTCATGTGCTCATTAATATGTTGAGGCAGTTAGATTATAAAGACATTGTTGAAGCAACCGATGGTCTGCAAGCGTTAACTATACTTAAAAATCAACTTATAGATTTGGTTATAACAGATCTACATATGCCAAAAATGGATGGCCTTACCCTACTTGATGCTATTAGAAAGGATACTGAGCATGCTCAGCTCCCCGTACTTATGGTGACTTGTGAAGACAGCTCTGAGACTGTAAAAAAGATAATTAATGCAAAGGTATCAGGGTTTATTATAAAGCCCTTTAGTATGAATGTGCTGTCAGCTCAATTAACACGTTTAGCTAATAAAGTTTAATCGCACAATATTTTTAATCTAATTACTTAATAAACATAACTCTGATTATTAATTCCTACGCCCATCAATTTCTTTTCTATCATGTGATAGCATATGCTATTAACTAATCAAAAAGTAATGATTGAGGAAGTATGGCTAAGCCCAATAAAAAAGGGCCTACAAAAACGGTCGATATATTTTGTTCTGCGTGTAAGGCACCGTTATTCAAATACCGTAAAGGGGGGAAAGGTGCTTTAGTAAAATGCTTTATAGAAAGAATAACCCAAGATCACACCCATACTGAATGCGTATGTCCAGGCTGTGAGCGGCCTTTTGCTCGCCCAGCGACTATAAGAGGGGCTGCAGCTTATAAAATGATAGGTGGTAAAGTCACTTTTAAATAAAGTAGCTATTTATCCCAAACTATCAAGAGGCGGACATAAGCCCTTGTTTGCTTTTTTTTCACTGGTAAACTTCGCTGGTTTTGCTGTTTCAATGATTGAAAAAAACCCTCCCCATGGATTGGGCCAGTCAGTTGGGTTTTAAAATGGAAAAGGATAGACGTGTGATTGCACTTTTATTTGATATTGTTGGTATGAGTGGCACTTTTTTAGTGGTTGGTTCGTTTTTTTTACTGCAACTTAATAAAGTATCGCCAAAAAGTTTGACGTATAATTTAATGAATTTAAGTGGCGCTATTTTGTTACTTATTAGTCTTTGCTATAACTTTAACTTAGCGAGTTTTGTAATTGAAATATTCTGGATCGCAGCCTCATTAATTGGTTTGTATAAGTACTTCAAAGACAAGCCAGCGCTTGCAAAAGCGTAGATTAAGCTAAAACAGCATCCCCTTGCAGGGAATTAAACCGTGAAATATTTTTAGTTTCACGGTTTTTTAGTTTTAATACACTTGTTAACAAAAAGTTTCTTCTGCAAAGACCTATAAATCGATACAATAGTGGCTATTACTTATTATTGGCACCTTGGTGTCATAGGCGTTTATGTTCTCCATCCCTAAAAAAATTATTTTTGCTTGTATTCTGTTAGTGCTGTTATTACTGGTTACATTTTCATTTGGCCGTGCTTATGATTTAGGCCAAGCTAAAATTCAAGCTGACCAACAGGTCATTCAATTAAATAATTATATTGATAATGAACTCGCGCGCTTTGCAGCTATTCCTCAGCTCCTTACTGAAAATAATTTATTGATTCGTTTTACTAATAATGAATCACAACACTTCAATGCAATTAATAATTACTTGGCTGATATTCAACAAGCCAGCGGTGCCTCAGATGTATATATACTAGATACTCATGGCGACGTTATTGCCAGTAGCAACTGGCAAACCGACTATACGTTTTTAGGCAGCAACTTTGCATTTCGGCCTTACTTTAAACAAGCTTTTGCCGGAGAAAAGGTCGCCTACTTTGCTCTTGGACAACGCTCGAAAGAACGCGGAATATACTTCTCGCAGGCTATTTACCAAGATGGCAAAGCCATTGGCGTTGTGGCACTAAAAATTAATGTCGCTAAATTTGAAAACGATCGTTCGTTATTAAATACTTCAAAAGGCAGTCATTTTTATTTGCAGCTTGCGGATAAAATTATTGCTATGTCAGATGAGCCAGCATGGCGTTTAAACACGTTTACAGAGCTTGATATTACTACACGTCGCGATATTAAACAGCGCCGTGCTTACTTAGATCATCAACCGTTACAAATAAAGCAGCAGCGCTACAAAAGTCAGGGCATTGAGCAATTTAAAATTGCTAAAGATGAATATGTTGCCGCTTCAAGACCACTGACACACCTAAATGCAACGATGACGGTATTGGTTGATATTTCAAGCGTAAATGCATTACAGGTGCCCAGATTGTTATGGCTGGTGTTGTTTTATTGGGTATTTATTTTTGTCGGATATAGCTTATTGGCACGCTTTGCCGGATATAAAAAATTACTGTACTCGCGTCATAGTTTAGAACTTGAAGTATTAGAGCGCACTCAAGCGCTTGAAAAAGCGCAAACTGCACTAGTACAGTCGGCAAAATTAGCCACAATAGGGCAACTAAGTGCGGGTATTAATCATGAAATTAACCAGCCACTGAGCGCCATCAACACTTATTTGGCAAGCGCTAAAATTTTCCTCAAAAAAGGGAAACTCAATGCATTAAGTGAAAATTTAATTATTATTGAGAATTTGGTAGAGCGGGTGCATAAAATAGTGGCGCAGCTTAAACACTTTAGTAAGCCGGCGACAATGCAATTGCGACCACATCCACTGTCGGCGTTATTAAACAATGCGTTGATGATCACCCACCCGCAACTTAAACAAGACGATGTTAACGTCAGTGCTCCGCAGTTTTCGCAAGAGATCACCGTGTGGGTTGATGCATTAAAATTTGAACAAGTACTGGTTAATGTGATCACCAATGCGTCACAAGCAATGAAAGGTGAGCCTAAACGAGAGCTTAGTTTCGATGTTGAGTGTTTTGAGGAGCGCGTTAAGCTTTCTATTTTAGATAGTGGTCCAGGTATTGAACACCATGTGCTGGGATCTATTTTTGAACCCTTTTACAGTACCAAGTCAAGTAATGGTTTAGGGCTGGGCTTATCAATATCAAAGCAAATTATTGATTCATTTAATGGTTACTTAACGGCGCACAATCGTCCTCAAGGCGGTGCACAGTTTATTATTAGTTTATCAAGCATAGAGGCCCCAAAAAATGATTGAAGCCGTTGTTTGTAAGCAAGTGGTTGTTATTGATGATGAGGCGATGATCCGTGATTCGTTAAATCAGCTTTTAACCCTCGAAGGGTATGAGGTGCAGTGCTTTAGTGATGCGAGTATTGCTTTAAGCCGTTTAAGTCGCAATTTTTATGGCGTTGTCCTCAGTGATATAAATATGCCAACTATGGATGGTTTAACTTTTATTGAGCAGGTAAAAGCATTCGACAGTGAACTTCCGGTAATATTTTTAACAGGTTATGCCGATGTTTCTGTAGCGGTTAGAGCAATGCAATTAGGTGCTTATGATCTATTTGAAAAACCCCTGAACGAAAATTTATTAGATTGCATTGCTAGGGCCTCAGACAAACGTGCTTTAGTTATGGAAAACAGAGCTCTGAAGCGTGCGGTTGAAAAGACCTCTGCGCCCGGTGTGCGCATTTTAGGCGAGACCCTTAAAATGCAGCACATGATGAACTTACTCAACACAGTGATTGATACACCCGCAGATGTATTAATTGAAGGTGAAACTGGAACAGGTAAAGAGTTGGTTGCCCGTTACTTACATGATCATAGTAACCGTTCAAGCTGTCAGTTTGTGGCTATTAACTGTGGCGCGGTGCCTGAGCAACTAATAGAAAGTGAATTGTTTGGTGCTGTTAGTGGTGCATATACCGGCGCGACACAAGATCGCAAAGGCAAGTTTGAGTTTGCACAAGGCGGCACGGTTTTTTTAGATGAAATTGAAAGCACTCCCTTGTCGCTACAAGTTAAATTACTACGGGTGCTTGAAGAGCGAAAAGTTACCCCTGTGGGGGCAAATAAAGCCATTGACCTTGATATTCGTATTGTTGCGGCCACCAAGGTCGATTTACTTTCGTTGGTAGAAAAAGGTGAGTTTAGAGCCGATTTATATTATCGATTGAGTTTAGTTAAAGTCAGTATTCCCGCATTAAGAGATAGAAAAGCCGATATTCCTTTATTGTTTAAGCACTTTAGCTCTATTGCGGCCACTCGTTTTCATAAACCTTTAGGTGCGCTTAATATTGAGTTACAACAGCGCCTACTTGCGCATGATTGGCCAGGTAATGTTCGTGAATTAAGAAATCAAGCTGAACGAGCGGTGTTACTTGGCCCCGATCTGGCTTTTGCACAAAGTGACTCAAGCAGTAGTGGCTCGTCGTTATCATTGGACTTAAGCCTTGCAGAAAAGGTCAGCTTTTATGAACAGTCTTTAATTGAAGAAGCCTTAGAGCTTAATCATGGCAGTATTAAAGACACCATGGCAACGTTGCAAATCGCGCGCAAAACCCTCTACGATAAAATGAGTAAATATAACCTTAATCGAGATATGTTTACCGATTAGTGGGTGGAAATGGTGATAGTAGGTATTTAAAGTGTGTGGAAATCCGCACATTTCAAAGCTTTTTATCATGGTTTTATTTTTTAAGTCACTGAAATTTATTGTTATTATCTAGTTGGTCATGTTCTTGCTCTACAGTTGTAGACAACAAGTAACATCACACAATTAGGATACATAATGAAAAATAATCTATTCCAAGGCTCAGTACTTGCTGCGTTATGCAGTGCTGCCACACTACCTGTAACAGCGTTTGCTGCAGATTACACTGTGTACGGTAAAGCCGAAGTACAAATTGCCAACACCGATACTGGCATAATGCGTTACGCTGATGAAGGCACACAAATTGATGCCCCTTTCTCGCGTATTGGTATTAAAGGGGACCATAAATTAAATGAGTATTTTACTGCGGTATTTAAATACGAGGTTCAAGTAAAAGGCTTTGAACATAATGATACCAATGAGCCTTTTGCAGCACGTAATACTTACCTTGGTCTAAAAGGGGCGTTTGGTGAAGTAGTCGTAGGGCGAAACGATACGCGTTTTAAATACTCTGAAGGCAAGCTTGATAACTTTAACGAAACCCAAGCTGATATTTCACAAGTTATTGCCGGACAAGACCGCTTAGGCGACACCATTACCTATACCTCTAAGTACTGGCACAATGCACAGTTTTCATTTACCTATGCGCCAAAAGATGACAACAAAGATAATGAAGCTGGATTTGCGGCAACCCTGATTTATGGTGACCGTAGTTTAAATAAAACACCTTACTCTATTTCAATTAGCCATGTTGACTCGCTTAATAATATTAAAGCAAGCCGTGTTGCAGGCGTGTATAAATTTGAAAAGCTAAAATTAGGTGCGTTATACCAACATTCAGAATCAATTGATGGAAGTAAGTCAGGGAATGGATACGTGTTAAGCGCAAGCTACAAGCTCGATAAATGGGTTCCTAAAGTACAATTTGCAAAAGATGATTCAAAATTGCGCCAAGCATCAGACGCTACTCAGTGGACTACTGGTGTAGACTACATCTTTGACAAGCAAACCACGGCTTACCTTTTGTACACTGACCTCGACCTAGAAGAAAATGCTGATAACAGTGTTGCACTTGGTCTTAAATATAAATTTTAAAGGCTGTTAATATGACAAAACGTATTTTAGAAAATAACGCCAATAAAAAGCCGTTTATGCAATGGCTGTTGTTGTTACTTGGTCCATGTGTAATGTTACTGACCTGCTTAGTTGAGCCGCCAGTAGGAATGTCGGTTGCTGCTTTTAAAACTGCAGGCTTAGCATTTTGGATGGCGTCGTGGTGGGTAAGTGAAGTTGTGCCCATTCCTGCTACCGCATTACTTCCTTTAGTGATTTCGCCTATTGTAGATATAGCGGCTATAAAAAGTGTTGCAGCTCCTTATGCGCATCCATTGATCTTTTTATTTTTAGGCGGTTTTTTAATATCAATTGCTATGGAGCGTTGGGGGTTACACAAGCGTATTGCATTAAGAACTATGCTTTATGCAGGTAAAAAACCAAGCTTACAAATTTTAGCCATGATGTTAGTGACTGCATTTTTATCAATGTGGATGTCTAATACCGCTACCGCAGTAATGATGTTGCCTATTGCCTTATCTATCACTCATTTAGTTAAAAGCTCAGATCCTAGTAATGAGGGGTTTGGTAAAGCACTTTTACTATCTATTGCTTATGGTGCGAGTATTGGTGGTATTGCTACTTTAATTGGTACTCCTCCGAATGCATTAATGGCTGCATACCTATCAGATAGCTACCAGATTGAAATTGGCTTTGCCCAGTGGATGATAGTTGGTGTGCCATTAGCACTTGGCATGTTAATCATCAGCTGGATTTGGCTAACTAAATTTACCTACAAAGTTGATGCGAATGTACAAGCAAACAAGCGAATTGATACTAAAGCGGTATTCTCTTCGCAGCTAAAAGAATTAGGTGAAATGCTACGTGCTGAAAAGGGCGTGTTGTTTGTATTTGCGTTTGCAGCTATTTGTTGGATATTTAGACCATTACTAGGCGATGTAACCGGCCTTAAAATTTCAGATACGGGTATTGCTATTGCAGCCGCATTACTTTTATTTGTACTACCTGCTAATAAAGGCAGTGATGAGCGAATTTTAGATTGGGAAAGTGCAGCCAAAGTACCTTGGGGTGTGCTGCTTTTATTTGGGGGGGGCTTGACGCTAGCCTCGCAAATTAAATCATCAGGATTAGCCGATTACATTGCCAACATGATTGAGGGTGCCAGTGCAATTCCTTTAGTTATGAGCATTCTTGTGGTGGTGGCACTCATTACTTTCTTAACGGAAATTACCAGTAATACGGCAACAGCCGCAGGCTTTTTACCCTTACTAGGCCCAGTTGCTGAGTCAATAACTGGCAGTCCGTTAGTGTGGGTTATTCCAGCTGCGATTGCGTGTAGTTGTGCGTTTATGATGCCAGTAGCCACACCACCCAATGCGATTGTGTTTGGCTCGGGTGAAATTAAAATGAAAGACATGATCCGTGCTGGCTTTGTGTTAAATATTGTTGCGATTGTCTTAATCACGTTAGTGACAATGACTATTGCAGCTCAGGTGTTTGGTTTTTAATAGCCCCCACAATTAACTAAAAAAACAGATAACCGATGCACACAAAAGCTGTGCATCGGTATGAGTTCCAACCAACCTTTTTGAGTGTTTTTGCAACGTTTTTCATTGCGCTGCAAAATCACTCTTTATTGCTCGTGTAACAGAACAAGGTTATAGTCTTGAAAACGTTATAAATCGAGTAGCCTATTTTGATCACTGACACATTATCTACAGGGTCTTTGCGTTCACAATTTAATGAACTAAAGCACTCTTTTCAAGACACCCCTTATTTACCCATTGAGCAACGCCTTGCTTTACTTAAGCACGTACGGGCTAACATTGTAACGCTAGAGCAAGACTTAATTGCAGCGGTATCCAAAGATTTTGGTTATCGAACTGCATTTGACACTTTAGTGGGGGATATTCTGCCCACCATGCAAGGGCTTGCACATATTATTAAAAAGCTCCCTCGCTGGTCTAAGCCTAGTCATCGCAGTGCGGGGTTGAGCTTATGGCCCTCAAAAGTAAGTGTAACCTATCAGCCGATTGGCGTGGTAGGTGTGATTGCACCGTGGAATTATCCTATTCAATTAGCTATTGTGCCTGTTATTACTGCTATTGCCGCGGGTAATAAGGTGATGCTAAAGCTCAGCGAATTTACGCCTAACACCAATGCGGTACTTGAAAAAGTATTCGCCGGTGAATTAAGCCAACACTGCACAATCATTCAGGGGGGTAGTGAAGTGGCGAGCGAATTTTCATCATTACCTTTTGCACACTTATTATTTACTGGCTCAACAGCGGTTGGTAAGTTGGTAATGGGCGCAGCGAGTAAAAATTTAACCCCGGTAACCTTAGAGCTTGGCGGAAAATCGCCAGTTATTGTGTTAGAAAAAGCAGACGTTAATAAAGCGGCTCGTGCTTTGTTATTTGGAAAAATGGCCAATGCAGGGCAAATATGTGTGGCACCTGACTACGTATTTGTGCCTAAAGCATTAGAACATCAGTTTATTAAAGCTGTGTGCACACTTTATAAAAAGCATTTTAAACAAGGTGTTGAAGGTAAAAACCTGACCTCTATTATTAGTCCTGAGCACTATCAACGTCTGCTGGGTTATTTAGAGCAAGCGCAACAACAAGGCGCTAAAATAACGAAACCGCTTGAGCAAAATCAACAAGATGCTGATAAGCATCGGATGGGCCTACATATTGTGACGCACGTCACTGACGAGATGCAATTAATGCAAGAAGAGTTATTTGGGCCTATTTTACCGATTATGAGTTATGACAAATTAGATGATGCGCTCAATTATATTCGCTTACGCCATCATCCATTAGCGCTGTATATACTAGGTCAAGATAAGCAAGCACAGGCCTACATAATGAGCCAGACAATTAGCGGAACCGTTGCAGTTAACGACACCCTAATACAAGTAGCTGCAGATGATGTGCCGTTTGGTGGGGTAGGTCATTCAGGTATGGGACATTATCATGGCAAAGAAGGCTTTTTAACCTTTAGCCACGCAAGAAACACTTTAGTATCAGGCTCAATTAACCCACGTATAGGTTTGTTACTCAAACAAAATAAATTACTGATCAAAGTATTAAAATGGCTTTATGTGAAATAAATAACTTGCAGCGCCTAAAACAAAAAAAGCTGAATGAATCACCTCATTCAGCTTTTTTTGTTATTCTATTTGCTTAAAACATTCGCCCTTCGCCAGCATACGTTCCCGCTAAAATTTTGTTATAAATAGCATCGGCTTTTTCTTTAGCCTCAGCGACTTCTTTAGGTAGCATGGATCTTTCATCAAGCTTACGGCTGTGACTGGCTTGCATATTACCGTTGTATTCAGCAATGGTATTCCACACATACGACATTTCAAGGTTTTTTGGCACACCTAAACCTTCAAAATATATGAGTGCTAAATTAAATTGTGCAAGGGTGTAATTATTAGCAGCGGCTTTTTCATACCAGCTTCTGGCAGTTTTGTAGTCTTGGCTGACACCATCGCCATTAGCGTACATAACACCTAAGTTATATTGTGCCGCAGGAAGGTTTTTATTGGCTGCTTTCTCAAATAAGCTAATTGCCATTTGTTTGTCTAATTTTACGCCGTTACCTTCGTCATACAATACCGCAAGTGCAAACATCGAGTCGACGTGATTTTTTTTAACTGCTTGTTGGTAAAGATCGGCTGCTTTGTAGTAGTCGCGAGTTACCCCATGGCCGCCTTCGTATAGCTTTCCTAATTCGTAAATACCAGGGGCATAGCCTTTGTCAGCAAGGTAATTAAACTCTTTTAATGCTTCCTCAAATTGACCTGCATTTGCAGCTATTTTACCTTCTTCAAGCCCAGCATAAGCATAAGGTGTAGCAAGTATAATGCCCGCAAAGAATATTGCTTTTAAATTAGACTGTGACATAAGCATGTCTCCAAATTAGTTATCGTTGTGAGTAAGCATCATAATGATTAATTATTTACTTTTTACTCGAGAAGGTAAATGATTATGAGCTAAATTAATAACGCCAACGTTTATAACCTAGATATACAAACGTATTAACAAGTTGCCTTAACTATAGCTCAAAAAATGCTAATTTAGGTATATAGCTATAATATCAAATTTGTTAGCTAGCGAGTTTATAGAAAAATGAAAAAAAATAAAAGGCGAGCAATAGCTTACATAATTATTTATGATGATATGTTGCAACTAAATCATCATACATTGGGGTCTGTTCATGTTTAATAGATTTAAAAAGATAAAACTAAGCAAACTTGTTTTCATACTAAGTTTGTTATTTATTGCCAGCTGTTCAACCTCATTTGCTTATAACAACCTTGGCTGGTTATCGTCATTTTGGGTTGATGATTACGTGGATCTTAACAAAAGCCAATCTAAGCAGTTAAAAGCGATTATTAACGACACCCGTGATTGGCATCGTGAAGTTGAATTACCAAAATATAAAGCCGATTTACTCGACTTAAGGCAATTGCTAAATAATGAAGCCGATACTGCGCAGTTGATGGAAAAAATAACCCAAGTTAAGCAGCATTGGCGAAACTTGCTACTGCATACCAGTGATCCTTTAATTGAGTTAGCCATGACGTTAACTCCATCACAACGTAATGAAATGGTAGAAAACATACGCGAGAAAATTAATGAGGAAATCCAAGAGCACACCTCATTAACCAAAGACGAGCACCTGCAGCAACGCTTAGAAAGACAACTAGATTACTACAAGCAATGGCTTGGTAAACTCACTTCTGAGCAGCAAACGCTGATATCACAAGCCAACAGCGCACATACCCCTACCAGTAATTTATGGTACGACTATAAACTAACGCGTTTAGCCGAACTTGAAGCACTTTTTACCCAGCAAACACTTAGCGAGGCCGAATTTACCCGGCAATTACGCACCATTATTACAGAGCGTGAGCAGTATATGAGTAATGAGTTGCTTGAGTTAAATGAGCAAAATTTGAAAGCCTATGCGCAGCTACTACTTAAGTTAAATAAAACGCTGAGTACTCAACAGTTAGCGCATGTTGATGAGGAATTTGCTGATTTAGTGGGTACTGTTAATGAGCTGCTTACGGAGTGATTGTTTTTTTCTAATTCTTTTAGCTTATTTTTGCGGGCTTATTTAAGCTGAAAATTGTGATTTTTGCATTTCAGAGTTAATATAAACCATCAAAAATATTTTAAGTTATCCATGGATATAGCTGCATTAAATAGTACAAAAACACTACGCAAGCACGTTCTTAAGTGGATGTGCATTTGCTTTGGTTTTTTGTCGTTGGTGTTTGCCGGTTTTAATTTATCGGTAAATAATTTACACCTTGTTGGTGGCCTCGAAATTGCCTTTTCCGTGTTATGTTTGTATATCTTTAAGCACTCACAAAAGCACTATCCAAAAAGCTGGCATGCCATTACCATGTGCTTAACTATCTCTGTAATTGTGTTATGCGGCACTTACTTAGCCCCCCTTGAAAACGGCCTGTTTTTATGGACATTTATTTTACCTATTCTTTATTACTTGCTACTTGGCAGGCGTTACGGGTTATTTTTGTCTGCGGCATTACTTGGTCTACAGCTGCTGGTATTATCTCAAAAGCTACCATATTCATCGTTTGCAGCTATTAACCTAGGGCTTAATTTATTATTTGTATACATAAGCTTATGGGCTATTTCGCATGTTTTTGAAGGTAACAGAGCCGACTTTTCAAAACGTTTGAAAAACTTAGCCTTACTTGATCCTCTGACCGGTGCTGGTAATCGTTTATCAATGAATCACTATTTTGAAGTAGAGCTCAGAGATAAGTCGCAACTCTACTTGTTTTTACTTGATTTAGACTACTTTAAACAAATCAATGATCAGTATGGGCACGAGGTTGGTGATAAAGTATTGGTTGAGCTAGCAACACTACTTCGCGTCACTTTTGCTAAAGGATATGTGTTTAGAGTGGGGGGTGAAGAGTTTTCACTAATGAGCAACTTTGATAGCCCGCAAGCAGCTTTGGCTATGGCTGAAAAATTAAGACTCGCAATACAAAACAAGCAAATCGTCGCCAATGGTGAAACCATTAAATTAACTGCCAGTGTAGGTGTTGTGCAATACCAACAGCAGAGCCTTAGCGAATTAATAGACTTGGCTGATAAACAACTTTATAAAGCCAAAGAAACTGGCCGTAACGAGGTCTGTACTGATATTTTAGCGCTGACTTAAATTTGATGATTTAATACATTTGATCAAAGTCAGGAATACTGTTTTCCCAAATTGGTTTATCTTTACCAATATACTCGCGCACGGCATCAAAAAATAACCGCGTTCTTACCGGTAAATCACGATGTGGGTATACCGCATACATGGCACTGTGCTCCATTAATTTAAGATCCGTTAATAAAGGCACCAGTTGTCCATCAATCAGTTCTTTATCTAAGATGAACGCGGGGGCTAAAAAGTAAGTGGTCCCTGAGAGTGTTTTCATTAATAGTGCTTCGGCATCATTGGCTCTAAATACACTTTTAATTTTTTGTTCACATTGTTCACCAAGGTGGTTGTAATAACTTACCCCATCAACACGCAGGGAACTGCTTGCGTAACTAGCGGCGGGTAATTGTGCCAAATCAGTTATGTTTGTTGGCATACCATAGGTTTCAATAAATGCAGGTGAAGCTAAAAGCAATAAACGATTACGCGCAATTTTTCGAGCAATTAAAGAGGAGTCTTTTGGCTCTCCCACTCTAAATGCCAAATCAAATCCTTCTGAGACAATATCGACAAGCCGATCATCTAAACGAAGTTCTACTTCCACTTGCGGAAAGCGCTTTTGGAAATCATTAATCACTGGTTGTAAATAACGCCGACCAATTAAAGTCGATGAGGTAATTTTTAATACGCCACGAGGTTCTAAGTGATAATTCTCTGCCATACGCAGGGTATCGCCGAGTAGGCTTCGCAACTCGTCCGCTTTTTTTATCATTTCAGCGCCTGCTGCGGTAAGTGAAAACGAACGGGTGGTTCGATTTAATAGCCTCACGCCAAGCTCATCTTCTAAACGACTAATTTGTTTAGAGATCACGGAACGATCAATGTTGCGTATTTCAGCAGCTTTAGCAAATGATCCCTGCTCAACCACTTCAAGCAGCATTAAGAGTCGGCTTGTTGTATCCATTATTGCACCATTGCGTCACTTTGATGCCATTTTGGCACTAATGAATTTAAAAATCTATTGTTTTTGTCAACAAGTATGTTCCGTATTATGTATCGCCTAATTAACAGGAGCGTCGTTATGAACAAACACTTAGTTGCTACAGCCTTATCTGTTGCATTAATTACTCTGACCGGTTGTGCTGAGGAAAGCACAGCGCAATCAGCACCCGCACAACAATATCAAGCTATTGATGTAGCCCAAGTCCTGGTTAAGCCTGTGCAAAGTTGGCATACCTATACAACGCGCTTAGAGTCACCGCAAAAAGTGGCATTAATGCCGCGCGTATCAGGCATTATTGAGCAAATTGAATTTAAAGAAGGGGATGCTGTTAAACAAGGTGATGTGTTATTTCGCCTTGATGATCGTTCATTTTCAGCCACGGTAGCTAGTTTACAAGCTCAGGTTAAAAGTGCACAAGCGGCTCTTGAGCAAGCAAAAAGCGAAGCATCACGTGCAGTGCGTCTAACTGAGCGTAAAGCAATTTCTACTGAGCAAGCGCAAGCACGTACCTCAACATTACGTCAGCGTGAAGCACAACTTGCTGCACTTAAAGCGCAGCTTAAAGCCGCTGAGCTTGATTTAGAGTTTACCTCTGTGGTTTCACCTATTGATGGAATTATCTCTCGCGCAAACATCACTAAAGGTAACAACGTCCTTGCCGGGCAAAGCGTGCTCACTTCAATTGTGTCTAATGACAAAATGTATGCTTACTTTGATGTCGATGAACGTACTTGGAACAATGCATTTGATGAAGTCACTGCAGCGACTAAACAACCTGTTGTTATGCAAAAAGTTGGGCAGAATGATTTTAATTACAACGGTCACATCAACTTTATAGATAACCAAATTAATGCTTCTACTGGCACATTACGCGTTCGAGCTGTATTTGAAGATCGTAGTAACGAGTTACGCTCAGGCTCTTTTGCACGGATTAAATTGGCTGCCAATGCAATACGCGAAACCATTATTATTCCAGATAGAGCCATTGGTACTGACTTAAAAAACCGCTTTGTGTTAACTGTAGGCGAAAATAATGTACTGCAATATAAATTGGTTACAGTAGGCGAGCGCTATGGCGCATTGCGTGCCATTACCTCAGGCCTTGAACAGGGTGATGTGATTGCCGTAAATGGCCCTGCTCGCGTAGGGCCTGGCATGCCAATATCACCTAATAAAGTGACAATTAATACCCAAGGTGTGGCATTTACACTCACTGCTAACCCTGCCGATTTAGTTGCTAAGCAATAAGGTTATTAAATGAAATTTTCACACTTTTTTATCCAGCGACCGATTTTTGCGGCTATGCTGTCGCTGATTATTTTGATTGCGGGTGGCATTTCTTTATTTCAACTGCCCGTTAGTGAATACCCAGAAGTTGTGCCACCCACCGTGGTAGTAACAGCCAGTTACCCGGGCGCAAACCCAACGGTTATTGCACAAACAGTGGCAACGCCGCTTGAGCAAGAAATAAACGGCACTGAAAACATGCTATACATGTTTTCACAAGCAACCAGTGACGGGCGCATGACCTTAACGGTAACATTTGCCTTAGGTACGGACTTAGACCGTGCTCAAGTACAAGTGCAAAACCGAGTAAATAGTGCATTACCGCGTTTACCACAAGAGGTGCAGCGTTTAGGGGTAGTAGCTGAAAAGTCATCACCCGATTTAACCATGGTGGTGCATTTATATTCACCCCAAAATAGCCATGATACGGCGTATTTATCAAATTATGCCGATTTAAACATTAAAGATGAAATAGCACGTTTACCTGGCGTGGGTGATATTCAGTTATTTGGTGGTGGTAAATATGCTATGCGTGTGTGGTTAAATCCAGATGCATTAGCAGCACGTGAGCTTACAGCAACCGATGTTGTGGCTGCTTTGCGCTCTCAAAATCAGCAAGTTGCAGCGGGTAGCTTAGGTGCTCAACCAATCTCTAACGATAGCCAATTTCAAATTTTATTAAACGTGAAAGGCCGCCTAAATAGCATTGAAGAATTTAAGCAGGTTATTATTAAAGTAGGTGAGCAAGGGCAACTTACGCGTTTGTCAGATGTGGCGCGTGTTGACTTAGGTCAAGACTCATACTCACTGCGTGCTGAACTTGATAATCAACCCGCATTGGCAATGCCAATATTTCAACGCCCGGGTTCAAATGCAATTGAGCTTTCAGATCAGGTGCGTGAAACCATGGCACGTTTATCGAAAGATTTTCCTGAAGGTGTTGAATACGACATTGTTTATGATCCAACTGTGTTTGTTCGTGGCTCTATTGATGCGGTAATAGCGACATTGCTTGAAGCAATCGCATTGGTTGTTATTGTAGTTATTGTATTCTTACAAACGTGGCGCGCATCTATTATTCCGCTTATAGCTGTGCCAGTTTCACTCATTGGTACTTTTGCTGTAATGCAGTGGCTTGGTGTTTCTATTAATACCTTATCGCTATTTGGTTTAGTACTGGCTATAGGTATTGTGGTTGATGATGCGATTGTAGTGGTCGAAAATGTTGAGCGAAATATAGAAAACGGCTTATCGCCGCTTGAAGCAACACGCGTTGCAATGACAGAGGTAACCGGCCCAATTATTGCCATTGCATTAGTATTGTGTGCGGTATTTATTCCAACCGCCTTTATTACTGGACTTTCTGGGCAATTTTATAAGCAATTTGCTTTAACCATAACTATTTCAACGGTTATTTCAGCGTTTAACTCACTAACATTGTCACCGGCGCTAGCAGCCTTATTGTTAAAATCGCACGACGCTAAGCCAGATGCGTTTACCCGCTTATTAGATAAGTTATTTGGTCGCTGGTTATTCAAGCCATTTAATCGACTGTTTAACCGTGGTGCAACAGGGTATGAAAAGCTAGTACAAAAGCTTATTCGTATGAGCGTGGTGGTAATGGTTGCCTATGTTGCTTTAGTTGGCGGTACGATTAAGCTGTTTGACGCGGTACCTGGTGGCTTTATACCACAGCAAGATAAGCAATACTTAGTTGCCATTGCGCAGCTACCAGATGCAGCAAGCTTAGACAGAACTGAAGCGGTAGTAAAACAAATGCAGCAAATAGCGCTCGAGGTTCCAGGTGTTGCAAACACTGTGGCGTTTCCAGGCCTATCTGTAAATGGTTTTACTAATAGCCCTAATAGCGGCATTGTGTTTACACCATTGGCGCCTTTTGCAGAGCGTACCGATCCGAGTATGTCGGCTTCGGCTATTGCGGCGCAGTTAAATCAGCGTTTTGCGGCAATTGATGAAGCGTTTGTGGCTGTATTTCCGCCACCGCCAATTCAAGGATTAGGCACTACAGGTGGCTTTAAACTGCAAATTGAAGATAGAGCAAACAAAGGCTTTGAAGCATTATTTAATAGCTTGCAATCAGTGATTGCTGCGGCGCAAAAAGATCCGGCGTTAATGGGGCTGTATTCAAGCTTTAGAATTCAAGTACCGCAAATGGATATTGATATTGACCGCGAACAAGCACTTATCCAAGGTATTGCGCTTGATGAAGTATTTAACTCATTGCAGATTTATTTAGGCTCAGTGTATGTAAACGACTTTAATATGTTTGGTCGTACCTACCAAGTAAATGCTCAAGCAGATGCTGAATTTAGGGTAGACCCAGAGCAAATACTAAACCTAAAAGTACGTAATCGTGCAGGTAATATGGTGCCACTAGGCTCAGTGCTTACGGTAACGCCAACTATAGGCCCTGATCGTGTTATGCACTACAACGGTTACCCAAGTGCTGAACTTAACGGCAGCCCAGCGCCAGGTTACAGCTCAGACCAAGCGCAAACAGCGATTGAAAATGTATTGGCGAAAACGCTACCTACTGGTATTGAATATGAGTGGACTGAGGTAACGTATCAGCAAGTACTTGCCGGCAATACTATGGTGTACGTGTTCCCACTGGTGGTATTGCTAGTGTTTATGGTACTGGCTGCACAGTATGAAAGCCTACGTTTACCATTGGCCATTATTTTAATTGTACCTATGACTATATTCTCTGCGTTATTAGGAGTGTGGTTTGTAGGCTCAGACAACAATATATTTACCCAAATAGCGTTAATTGTATTGGTGGCATTGGCCTCTAAAAACGCCATTTTAATGGTGGAATTTGCCAAAGATAAACACGATACCGGATTATCGCACCTTGAGGCTATGTTGGCAGCGTGTCGTATGCGTTTACGTCCTATTTTAATGACCTCAATTGCCTTTACTGCGGGTGTTATACCGTTAGTGTTGGCAACCGGCGCAGGGGCTGAAATGCGTCATGCCATGGGTAACGCTGTATTCTCAGGTATGATTGGAGTGACTGTATTTGGGCTATTATTTACGCCAGTGTTTTACATGCTGGTGGTAAAGAAGCAGCGCGCTGAGGAGTCTTCAAATGACTAAATTACATTTAAACAAATTTAAAATGCCGGCATTTTTAGGCTCTGTGTTAGCAATTGCAGTGTTATCTGGCTGTGCGAGCAAAATGGATACAGCAGCTGAGCAACAACAAGTAAACGAGTTTGTTGCCCAAGCAATATCGGCAGAACAGTATGTTGGTGAAGATGAGCAAAACTGGTGGTACAAGTTAGGTTCAGCGCAATTAAACCAGCTTGTTAGTAACGCATTAGCTAATAACTACGACTTACAAACGAGTCAGTTAGTGCTTAAAAGTGCGTTGGCACGTATTGGTGAACAACAAGCACAATACTTACCGCAAGGCGGTGTTGAGGTTGGAGCTAAACGAAGTGGACTAGGCGATACTAATAGCCGACAGTCAAGTGCAAATGTAGCACTTGATTGGCAGCTCGACTTATTTGGTCGAATAACTGCACTCGTTGATGCCGCAAATTCACAAGCTATGAGCCAAGCAGAGCAAGTTAGGCTATTACAAATTGAAATTGTGTCATCTGTGGTTAAAGGGTTTGCCAGCTATCAGGGCAACTTGCAAAAGCAACAAATTATTGAAATGCAAATAGAAGCACTTGAACAAAGCATTCAAGTGCTGCAGGCGCAAGTAGATGAAGGTGTGGCAAATGAGCTTGATTTAAACCGCACCATGGCGCAACTTAGGCAGCAACAAGCGCTCATTCCGGCGATTGAATATGCTAAGTTTCGTGACTTATCTACGCTGGCGGTATTAAGTGCACAACCAACGCAATCACTGAGCATTAAAGATGAACGCGCTATATTGAGCAAGGCATTTCAAGTGTCACTAGCAAAGCCAAATCAAGCGATTGCACTACGGCCCGATATTAGCCGAGCATTATATGACTTTAGCCAAGCAAATAGTTTAAGTGTGGCAGCCAGTAAAGCTCTATTACCCGATATCAGCTTAAGTGGTTTTGCAGGCGTGCTAAGTTTGGGCGGTAATGGTTTTAGCGACACCCAACAGCAGTGGCAAGTTGCACCACAAGTACAATGGTCTTTATTAAGTTATCCTGCTTTGTTGGCTCAGCGTGATGCGCAGCAGTTTTTAAGCCAAGCAGCTTATACTGACTATCAACAAGTGGTGTTAAAAGCGATTAACGAGAGTGAACTTTCATTGCAATACTTGGTCAATCAAGCACAGCAATCGCGTTTTGCTGAGCAGCGGTATCAGTTTGCTAATAAAGCATTTTTACAAGCACAAGCAATGTATGAAGAAGGGCAAATTCCTTACTTAGAGTTGTTAGATGCACGTCAGGATGTTTTAATAGCACAAGAAAATGCCGTTGATTCAACTATTTCATCGTTACTTGCTAAGGTAAATGCTTACCAGTCATTTAATGGACGATGGAGTTACGCGTTAAGTAATACTAACTAGTAGAGTTTTTGATGCCTAATACTGTAGTTACAAACCCAGATACTATTCCTTCATCTATGCAGGCTATTGCCTTAATAGAGCCTAATGAGGATATTAACTTAACGGATATTCAATTACCTGTGCCTCAATGCACAGGTAATGAGCTGTTAGTAAAAGTGGAGTATGTTGGTTTAAATCCGGTGGATGCGCAATTTGCTAAATCTGGCTTTTGTCTGTGGCAATATCCGCATGTTTTAGGCTTAGATGCAGTGGGTGTGGTGGTTAAAGCGGGTAAAGGTGTATTTCCTGGTGTGGGTGAGCGTGTAATGTGGCATGCCAGTATTGGTGAGCAAGGGGTGTTGAGCGAATACGCAAAAGTACCTAATTATGCGGTGTCTATCATTCCCAAGCAATTAGCCAGTGACAAAGCAGCAACTTTACCCTGTGCCGGAATGGCGGCGCTGATCAGCTTAGATAAATTAGCAGTAAGTGAAGGCGATACGCTCTTTGTTGAAGGCGGGGCAGGTGCAGTAGGGCAATTTGCTATTCAGTTTGCTAAACAACGTGGTGCCGATGTATTTACAACAGCCTCAAAGCGTAACCACAAATTGGTTAAGCAGCTGGGCGCTGATGTCGTCTTTGATTACAACGACAAAACCTTGTGTGACAAAATTCGCCGAGAGTTAGGACCACAAGGATTTGATGCCATTATTGATATTATGGGCGGGGAATCGACCATTCAAAATATCGAACTGATGCGTTTTTGCGGTCGTATTGCTTGTTTAAATCCACTGCCTAAGTTTGAACAGCAGTTAATGTTTAGGCGTGCGCCTAATATTAGTATTGTCTCTTTAGGCGGAGCGTGGTTAGCCAACAGCCTATGTGCGCAGCAGCGTATGAGTTTTATGGGTAATTTGTTGCTTGAAACGGTCTCTAATGGCGATATAAAGCACCCTGAAATTCTAGCTGTTGATTTTAACGCACAGGCCGTATCTAGCGCCTTAAACAACCAGTTAGCAGGTGGTTTTACTGGTAAGCAGGTGGTTAAAGTAAGCTAATTTCACCTAAATTCTCGTATTAAAAAACGCAGCCTAATTTTAGGCTGCGTTTTTTTTTTGTTTCTACTTTCTTGCCAAATCTGTATTTACGGCGATATAAGTCTGAATTATTAAATTTTTTACAAAAAAAATAATAATTCAGCGTACAAGTGTAAGCCTTTTTATTTCAACAGTTTACGTTCAGGTAAAGAAAATAAATTGCAAAAACTGTTAATTAATTGAATAGAGTAATTGATCTAAACCGATTTTTATGACGTAATGTAGGTATTATTTATCTGGTCGGATGAGTTCGTTATGAGTTTACGTACAAAATTAAAAAAAGTATTACCAAGTATTTCAGTTACTGAGCAAGAAGCGCTAGACGCTGGCGATGTATGGCTAGAAGGGTCTATCTACCAAGGTAAACCAGATTTTAGCGCGCTACGCGATGTACCTGCGGCAAAATTAACCGCAGACGAACAAGCGTTTCTAGACGGTCCAGTACAAGAACTACTAGGCATGATTGATGATTCGGTCATTCAAAATGGTATTCATTTACCAAACGACATTTTAGAGTTTTTGAAAAAAGAGCGTTTCTTCTCGCTGATCATCCCTAAATCGTTTGGCGGTTTAGAGTTCAGCCCATACGCTAACTCAACAATTGTAGGTACTATTGCAACGAAAAGTTCAGCTGTTGCGGTAACTGTAATGGTACCAAACTCGTTAGGCCCAGGTGAGTTACTACTTCACTTCGGTACAGAGGAGCAACAAGCACATTACTTACCACGTTTAGCAAATGGTACAGACATTCCATGTTTTGCATTAACCAGCCCAGAAGCAGGTTCTGATGCAGGCGGTATTCCTGATGTAGGTACCGTAACTAAAGGCATGTACAACGGTGAAGAAGTACTTGGCCTAGAAATTACATGGGACAAGCGCTACATTACACTCGCACCAATTGCTACTGTACTTGGTTTAGCGTTTAAAGTAGTTGACCCAGATGGTTTACTAGGTGGTAAAGAAAACCTAGGTATTACCTGTGCCCTTATTCCAAAAGAGCACCCTGGTGTAGAACTTGGTAACCGTCATGATCCTATGGGTATTCGTTTTTACAACGGTACTACACGTGGTAACAAAGTATTTGTACCAATGGACTTTATTATCGGTGGTCAGAAAAACATCGGTCGCGGTTGGCAAATGCTAGTTAGCTGTTTAGGCGCAGGTCGTGGTATTTCATTACCAGCATTGGGTGTAAGTACAGCACAAGTTGCATTTAAATCAGCTTCTGAGTACGCAGCAGTGCGTGAACAGTTTGGTTTATCAATTGGTCAATTTGAAGGTATTCAAGAAAAGCTAGCTGACATTGCAGGTAAAACATACCTACAAGAAGCAATGCGAGTATTAACAACTGAAGGTTTAGGCATGGGCTTAAAACCATCGGTAGTAACTGCAATCGCTAAATATCATATGACAGAGCTTGGCCGTGATGTGCTTGACTCAGCAATGGATATTCAAGCGGGTAAAGCAATTCAGAATGGTCCTCAAAACACGCTTGCTAGTGGTTATGTGGCGCAGCCAATTGCCATTACGGTAGAGGGCGCAAACATTCTTACTCGTAACCTGATGATCTTTGGTCAAGGTGTTATGCGTTGTCACCCATACCTACAATCTATGGTTGAGTCTATCCACAGCGATGACAAAAACGCAGATGCAGAATTTAACGGTATTTTACGTAAAACAATTGGTTACAGCACAGCAAACAGCTTACGAGCCTTCCGCTTAGGTGTGCTACCGTTTACCGCGAGTGCAAACTCAGCATTACCAGAAGTACGTGACTACGAAAAAGCAGTACATAAACTATCAGCTAAATTAGCTGTATATGCTGACTTCTCATTACTAGTACTTGGCGGTAAATTAAAACAAGCTGAAATGCTTTCAGCACGTTTAGGCGATGTAATGAGCTTCTTGTACGCAGCTATGGCATCTATTAAGTATTACGAGCAAAAAGTAGCAAGCAGCGAGCGTGAGCAAGCGGCTCCTTACTTCCATTATGCGACTCGTTTTGCACTACAAAGTGCAGAAGAAGCATTGCACAAGTTCTTAGACAACTTCCCTGCAAGTGGTACTCGTAAGTTCATTCGTTTCATTACTATGAACTACTCAACTAAAATGCCAAAAATTAGCGATGATTTAATTCGTGAATTAGCAAAACAAGCTCAGCTTGATACAGCATTTAAAGCGCAAATAACACATTTAGTTAAGCCAATTGAAGGTGATGGTCATCACATCAACGAGCAAGCTTACAAAGCTAAAATGGCGTCACTTGAGCTATTAGCAAAAGTGAAAAAAGCGCTACGTGCTAAAACCTTTAAGCCGGGCACGCGTTTTTCAATCACACTTGAAAATGCACTTGCTGCAAAAGTAATTAACGACGCTGAATTTGTTCAGTTAAGTGATTACAACAAAAAGCGTGAAAAAGCGATTCGTGTTGATGAGTTCGACTTCGATATGAACATCCTAGACGACAACGCACAGCCAGTTAATCCGCTTAAAAGCGTGGTTAACCAGTAAAATTCAATAATGCAAAGCGCCTGCAGTTTAGGCGCTTTTATTGATACAAAATTAGTGTGGAGTCCTGCTTGAGTAACATCAAGCGGGGCTTTTTTATGTTTTTCAAAGTAGAAATAGATAGCGGTATTGGTCTTAAAGCGAATATGTATGCGTAGAGGATTAAAAAGAGACGCTTATAATCTTGAAAAAGGGCTAACAACCCCGTTGGCACCTTGTTGCAGTACATGGGTATATATTTGTGTGGTTTTAACATCAGAATGGCCAAGCTGAGCTTGAACAGTTCTTATATCGGCGCCATTTTGCAGTAGATGAGTAGCAAAAGATTGTCTTAATGTATGAGGTGTTATTATTTTTGTTAATCCTGATTTCTGGACGGCTTTTTTAACCTCTTTTCTAATACAAGAGTGATGAAAATGATGTCGTCTTATTTCACCACTTTGAGGATCTGAACTTAATATATGAGAAGGAAATAAATACTGCCACGCAAGCGATTTTGCGGTACTTGGATATTTTTTTGTTAAAGCATATGGCATCCATACGCCAGAATATTCCGTATTATTTAAATCCAGTTTTAAATAGTCATCAACGTTCAAAATTTGATTTCTCAGCATAGGTATTAGCTCTGTGGCCAGCGTAACAATGCGGTGTTTATTACCTTTTCCATTCCATACTTGAATACATTTATAATCAAAATCAATATCTTTCACCCTTAATTGCACCGCTTCCATTACTCTTAAGCCACTTCCATACATGAGGGCTGCAATTAAATAATAGCGCTTATTTAAATGAGCCATCAACATTTTAACTTCCTCTGGGGTCATAACCACAGGGAGCTTTGCTTGTTTTTTACTATGGGCAAAATTTAAATTTAATGAGAGTTCTTTTTTTATTATGTGCTTGTATAAAAATGACAATGAATTGAGTGCGGTGGCTTGCGTACGTGGTGCAACGTTTTGCTTTAACACTAAATGTTCTAAGTAGCGTTCGACTTCATTGTCCCCCATTGAGGCGGGATGGCGTTTATTATGAAAATGGATATAAGATGCAATCCATCTTAGGTAGGTATCTACGGTGCGTAATGAATATTGACGAACTAGCATATATTCAGCTATGTAATTTAAAAATGGGGAACGTGTTTTCATACTATTACCAATAATAGTGCTGTTTTTATATACAGTATAGTTGTGATGCACACATATTCAAGAAAATGAGCGGCGAGCGCATTTTCTCTTTTATTGAGAGTTTGAGTGCTAATAAAAAATTATATATAGCAATGTGTTAAGTTATTTGGTAAAAATGATTTATAAAATACATGAGCGTATCGTTGGCAGAAATATGCGCGATGAGCGCACTATAAAATTGTTGAACTAAGCCGCTACGCGGAGATCCTATTCTTATCATTTGAGCCACACTTACCTTGGGGTTATCCCATAACTTGGAGGTAAGTCATGAATACACTCATTGAACAAGTCAAAACTGAAAT